>NZ_QRLE01000007.1:0-116686 GCF_003473055.1 Collinsella sp. AM13-34
CCGTGGCGCTCGGCGTGTTCGGGGCCGTGCTCGCCGTTGCCGGGCGCCTGCCGCTCGGGCCCGCTCCGCTTGCGGGCGCCTGGGCGGGCATCGTGCTGGGCAGCCTGCCCCTCTACGCGCTGGGGCTCGGCGTGGCCCTGCGTCTCGGCCGCAACGCCGCCATCGGCGCCGGCGCGGCGGGGATGCTCCTCGCGGTCTTCTCAGTGGGCGGACTTGCGCACGGCCTCATGACCGGCGAGCTCACCGGTGCCCTGGCGACGCCTCTGAGCTGGGTGCCGCTCGCCTGGCCCGCGCGCCTGGGGTCGCTCGGGGTGGAGGCCTTCATCGACGCCGCACGCGCGGCGGGCCCTCTCCTCACGACTGCGCTCGCTGGCCTCGTGCTCGCCCTGACAGCCGACGCCGTCCTTCTTGCCTGGTTCTGCCGCTTCGAGGACGGGAGGGCAGATGCGTAGGAGGCCGCTCGCCGCCGTGCTCGTCCTCCTCTCCGCAGCGCTCGTTCTGGGCGGGAATGCCCTGCTCGACGCCGGCTGGGGGTCGGCGCTGCGCTCGATCGCCGACCGCGTGCTGCCCAACCCTGAGATCGCCATGTGGGCGCCCGCGCCCGAGCCCGGCAGCCACGCGAGCTCCTACGCCGACGCCACTGGGGCGGGGGCAAACTACGTCTACCTGGTGGACGCGGCGGACGACAGAGGCAATGTCCGAGAGCTCCAGCTCATCTTCTTCGGGCGGGAGTCGGACGGCGAGGGCTGGCTCGAGATCGAGGCGCGCGGCGGCTCGGGCGTGCGCTACCACGCGTGCGATGCGGCCGAGGCGCCCGCGGCTGCGTGCAGGGTTCTGGACCGCTGAGTGCGGCGCTAGTACAATTCCGACGGGAGTTTCAGGAGGTCTAACATGGCGAGGATACTGGCAGTGGATGATGAACGGGCGATCCTCGACGCGCTCGCGCGCGTCCTCGGCCGCGACGGCCATGAGGTCGTCAGGGCGGCGGATCCGACGGCGGTCCCGGGGATGGACCTCTCGCGCTTCGACCTCGTGCTCTGCGACGTCATGATGCCGGGGCTCGACGGCTTCGACCTCGTGCGGCAGATCCGCCCGGACTTCGACGGGCCCATCGTCTTCCTGACCGCGCGCGTGGCCGAGGAGGATGCCGTGGCCGCCTACGGCCTGGGCGCCGACGACTACGTCCGCAAGCCCTTCGGGGCCGCGGAACTGCGCGCCAAGGTCGCGGCCCATCTACGCCGTGAGCGCCGGCCGCGCTCGCACGCCCTCTCCTTCGGGGAGGTGCGGATCGACCTCGGGGCGCGCGACCTCGCCGTGGGCGGCGAGACCGTGCCGCTCACGCCCACCGAGTACGCCATCTGCGAGTACCTCGCGCGCCACCCCGGGCAGGTCATGAGCCGCGCGCAGATCCGCGAGGCGGTGCTCGGCTGGGAGAGCGACGCCGACGACGCGGCCATATCCATGCAGGTCAGTCGCGCCCGGAGGAAACTCTCCGAGGCCGGCGCCGATCCGATCGCGACCGTCTGGGGGATGGGGTACAAGTGGCAGCTCTAAGGACCGGGGCGCGAGGTCGCGGGGGCATGCCGCTCACCTTCGTCA
This sequence comes from Collinsella sp. AM13-34, assembly GCF_003473055.1. Lineage (NCBI taxonomy): Bacteria > Bacillati > Actinomycetota > Coriobacteriia > Coriobacteriales > Coriobacteriaceae > Collinsella > Collinsella sp. AM13-34. The sequence goes on from NZ_QRLE01000007.1 coordinate 1,600, forward strand.
TCGCGCGCTACTTCGCCTACGCGTTCGCGGCGGTCGCCACGGCGTGGCTCGCCTCGTTCATGGTGCTCTCCGTGGCGATCAGCGCGGGCTTCGTCTACGAGTCAAGCTGGGGGCCGGCCAATGCGCGCGAGGTCGCGGAGGGCCTGGCACGCGACGGCGTCTGCGGGCAGCAGGACGTGCCGACGGCGTACCGCTACCTCATCCTGAACAAGGACGGAAACGTGATGATGACAGACCTCGAGGGCACGCGGCTCGAGGATGCGACGGAAATGGCCAGTACGGCACTCGCCGCGGATCCGGGCACAGTGGAGATCGAGGGCGGGGGCTCGGGCCTCACCTACGCTGCGTTCCCGCTCAAGGGCGGCGGGGCCTGCGCACTCGTCAGCGAGTACCTGCCGCAGTGGGTCTCGCGCGATCTCGCCAGCCTGCTTCCCAACCCGCAGAACCTCATGCTCGTCGGCGCCACGGCGGGAAGCGCGCTCGCGCTCGCGCTTGTGGCGCGCCGCGCGAGCCGCGTGATCTCGCGCAAGATGGCGCCGCTCGCGGAAGCGGCGGGTCGCGTCGGCGCGGGGGAGCTCGACTTCGCGGTCGGCAGCACCAACGTGCGTGAGGTGAACGACGTCCTCGCCGCGATGGACGCCATGCGGGCCTCCCTCGCCGAGTCGCTCGAGTCCCGCTGGGCCGCGGAGCGGGGGCAGCGCGAGCAGATGGCGTCGCTCGCCCACGACCTCAAGACGCCGCTCACCGTGCTGCGCGCCAACGCCGACTTCGTGGCGGAGGAGCTGGAAGACGAGGAAGACGCCGACCTCTCGGCCGCCGCGCGCGACATAGCCGGCGGTGTCGAAAGGCTCGACGGCTACGTGCGCCTGCTCATCGAGGCCTCGCGCGGGTCCGGCGGGGCGGAGAGGGCCCCCATGCGGCCGGCCGAGCTCTGCGAACAGGTCCTCGCCGAGGCCGCCCAGATCGCCCGGGCGCGAGGCGTGACGCTCGACGCGGCCACGGGCCCCGCTGTCGCGGACGCGCCCGAGGCCCCGCTCGACCGAACCGCCCTGGCGCGAGCCGCCGCGAACCTCGTGGCCAACGCCGCCGAGCACGCGCGCTCGCGTGTGGCGGTCTCCTGCGACGTCGCGGGCGGACACCTCGTCATCGAGGTGGCCGACGACGGACCGGGCTTCTCTCCCGCCGCCCTCGAACGCGGCTGCGAGCGCCTCTTCACAGACGACTCGTCCCGCTCCTCGCGCGACGGAGGCCGCCACTACGGGCTCGGCCTCCACGTCGCCTCCGAGGCCGCGAGCGCCCACGGGGGCTCCGTCTCGCTCGCCAACAGCCCCTCGGGCGGCGCGGTGGTCACCATCGCGGTCCCCCTGTGCGGGATCTGACGACTTCCTCGTTGTCTACCTCGACTGCGATATGTCGCTCGCCGAGGCCGCGACGAGATGGTGTTGCGTCTGCTCCGCTTGGTGCTTCTAGCTCAAATTTGATCTGATGTAAGGCCCGTGCAATCCTGCATGGGCCGTTCTTTTGGCAATTGCTCGACCGATTCGTGGCTTGAATCACAAATTATCGAGTTAAGGAGACATGGGATCACACAGCGGCTCTCAGAGCGTCTGCCGCACTCCCCCGCCATTTCCTCTGCGTCATCGTATAGAGCCCATCCTGGTTAGCGTTTCGTTGCAACAGCCCACTTGTCCACCGATCAAGTGAACTACTGGAATAAATACAGCGACACGCTTGTTCGTTACAGTCGCTATATCTGTGTAAATCGCCGCGATAAATACAGCCCGTACTCGGCTGTATACCAGCTACGCGTATGTAGATTCATATCGCGGTAATAAATCGGCTCAAGTGCGTGCAAAACGCGCAAGTAACCGCAAAAGGCGACTATCGCGTAGGTAGATTTTTGGCACCCTGTTGCTTAATGAAAATTAAGCAATTGCTTAAAACAAAAAAGGTCAGGCACTAGGTGCCTGACCTGCAAACTTCTGGTCGGGACGACTGGATTCGAACCAGCGACCCCTTGACCCCCAGTCAAGTGCGCTACCAAGCTGCGCCACGTCCCGAAGCTTTTGTTTGTTGCTCTGCTCTCGCTCGCAACAGGGAGTATATTAACCCGAAACTTTGTCCTTGTGCAAGAACTTTTTTACAAATTTTGAAGCAAGTCCAAAATTGTATCTGCGAGCTGGGGTTTTGTAAGCACGGGAAGTTCTTGCGTACCCGCTGTGCTCACGATCCAAGCCTTGTTGGTATCGGTTCCAAAGCCCGAATCGGCGCGCGAGACATCGTTGGCGACGATCGCATCGCATCCCTTGCGGGCCAATTTACGCTCGGCGTACTCCACGACGTTATCGGTCTCGGCTGCAAATCCGATTACACGGCGCTCGCCTTTCTGGCGCGAGAGCTCAGCCAAAATATCGACCGTTTCGACAAGCTCGATGCGATCCAAGCGCTCGTTGGCCTTTTTGAGCTTATGGTCGGCAGGGGCCGCGGGGGTGTAGTCGGCGACAGCGGCCGCGCAAATGGCCGCATCGGCCGTCTGGAAGGCGTCAAGCGCCGCCTGGAGCATCTCTGCGGCGGTCTGCACGCGCACGCACTCCACGCCGCGAGGCACATTGAGTGATGTCGGGCCCAACACGAGCGTGACCGCAGCACCGCGACGTGCGGCCTCCCCCGCCAGGGCGATACCCATCTTGCCCGACGACCGGTTACCGATGAATCGCACCGGGTCGATCGGCTCGTGCGTGGGGCCGGCGGTGATGACGATGCGCTTGCCCGTCAGGTCTTGCGGCACGGGGTTGAGCACCTCACAGACAGCCTCGACGATGTCCTCGGGCTCGCTCATACGCCCCGTGTCCACGTCGCCGCAGGCAAGGTAGCCGCTGCCGGGTCCCACCACATGGACACCGTGCTCGCGCACCGTGGCCATGTTGGCCTGCGTCGCCGGCGCCTTCCACATGCCGTTGTTCATAGCGGGTGCGATCACGATGGGTCGCGGCGTTGCCAGCAGCGTGGTGGAGATGAGGTCATCGGCGATGCCGTTGGCCATCTTGGCGATAATATTGGCCGTCGCGGGCGCCACGACCACCAGATCGGGCTCCTGCGCCAGCGAAATGTGGTGGATGGGGTCGGAAGGATCGTCGAATAGCCCAACCGCGACCGGCTCGTTGGTGAGCGCGCGGAAGGTAAGCGGCCCCACGAACTCCGTGGCATGCTCGCTCATAACGACTTTGACACGTGCGCCGCGCTTTTGCAGCAGGCGCACGATATTGCACGACTTATAGGCGGCGATCCCGCCGGTAATGCCCAGCAGGATCGTTTTTCCCTCAAGTTGCATTGAATTGTTGGGTGCCGCCGTCATCGTTAAGCTTCCTTGCTAGGGAGCACGAGCAGGCGGTGGCAGTACGGGCAGTGCGTAATCTCACTGCCGTCGTGGTTGAGGTCGCTCATGGACGATGCCTGCAGCGCGGTGTGGCAGACCGTGGGGATGTTGCCCTGGATGGTCTCGACGGCCAAGCCGCGGAACTGCTTGAGCAGACGCTCGTAGTCGGTGAGCACGTCGGCCGGCAGCGTGGCGGCAAGCGCGGTGCGCTCCTTGGTGGCGGCATCGATCTGAGCCTGCAGATTGGCAGCCTTGGCGCGGGCAGCCTTGGTATCGGCCTTCACGCCCTCCTCGAACTTGGCGATGATGGCCTGCGCGCGAGCCTCTCGGTCAAGCGCTTCCTTATGGGCGACGACGACGTCCTTGCGGGTGTGCTCGATCTTGTCCAAGCGCTTGGCCAGGGTGGCGAGCTCGTTCTCCAGGTCCTGAACCTCGCGGTAGTCGGAGCCGTCCACGTGGCGCTTCTTGGCGGCCTCGATGGCGTTGTTGGTCTGAATCTCGGTGGTGTTGAGATCGTCGAGCTCAATGTCCAGATCCTTGCGCTGGGCGTAGAGCTTGGTCATCTCGGACTTGAGCTTCACATAGGTCTTGCGCTTGGAAGCGAGCTCCTTGAGCTCCGGCATATTGGCAAGTTCGCTCTTGTTGCGGGCGAGCTCCAAATCGATCTGTTGCAGCTTGAGTAGCGTAGCGCCGGCGCTCATAAGTTCTCTCCTTTTGTCACAGTCCACCATTGGCAAGGGTTCAGTATTTTAATCGCATGACGGGGGTCGACCCCGGCGTCAACTGCAGAGTTCATCAATATATCAACGAACGGCTCCTCGGAGCGGTCGTGGCCGAGCAAGATCACCGGCAGCCCGCGCAAGGCAAGGTCCTGTGCCACGTGGTAGCCTGCCTCGCCCGTCACGATAACATCTGCGCCCGCGGCGATGGCGAGCTCTCCAAAGTCGCCTAAGGAGCCGCCCAAAATGGCGATGGTGCGGCACGGGCGATCAGCTTTGCCCCACACACGCGGGTCGCTGCCAAAGGCCGTGGCAGCACGGGTGGCAAGATCGCGCAGCGTGCACGGGTCGTTGAGCGTTGCAAGTGCGCCCAGGCCGGTGGCCTCGGGGTCGTCCACGTGCTCCAGTGAGCTCACGGGTGCGGCACCCAGCAGCTTGCTCAGGCAGACACGGGCTTCGTGCGAGCGGTCCAGGTTGGTGTGGAGCGAGATAATGCTCACCCCGCAGCGGGCAGCCTCGTAGAGGGCCGCACTGCACTGGGGTCGTGTGGCATCCGCCGGACAAAAGGCCTCGGGCGCCTTGATGTATATGGGATGATGCGTCAGCAGCACGTTGGCGCTTGCTTCTTGGGCGCGGCGAACATTAGCCTCAGTCGCATCGAGTGCGCAGGCAACGCCGGTGATCTCCGCGGCCGGATCGCCAACGGAGAGTCCTACGTGGTCCCAGGGCTCGGTGTCCGTCTTGGGATAGCGTGCCAGTAGCGCGCGCTCGAGCTCGGCGACGATCATGCGGCACCTGCGATCGAGAGCAGCGTCTGGGCAAACTCGTCCAGATCGTCCGGATTCACGCGGTCGTCAAAGGAAATGCGCAGTGCACCTAGTGCCTGCTCGCGACCAATGCCCATGGCGCTGAGCACATGGCTCGGGTCCATGCTGCCGCTCGAGCACGCCGAGCCGGCCGAAACCTCAAAGCCGGCGGCATCGAGCTTGACGATGAGCTCCTCGGAGTCCATGCCATCAACGTAGATCGACACCATGCCCGGCAGGCGATCGGCCTGTGCGTAGTCGCCCATGGTGGCGTGAATGCGCTGGTGGGCCGTAAGCGTGGCGTAGAGCTTGTCGGAAAGGGCTTGCAGCTTCGCGCGCTCCTGAGCCACATGGGGCGTCAGAGACGAGGCGGCAGCGGCAAAGGCGAGCTGCGTTCGCAGGTCTTGCGTGCCGGCACGACGACCGGCCTCCTGTCCGCCGCCAAAGATGCGCGGGCGCAGCGGCGTGCGGCTCTTAAGGTAGAGTGCGCCAGATGCCACGGGACCGCCAATCTTGTGGGCTGCGACGGACATGGCGTCGACGCCCTGCTCGGTGACATCGAGCGGAATATGCAGATACCCCTGGATGGCATCGGTGTGGAACAGGGCGCCGGCAGCATGTGCAGCGGCGGCCAGCTCGCGGATGGGCTGCACCACGCCGGTCTCGTTGTTGGCAACCATGATGCTCACGAGCGCCACGTCGTCGCCGAGCAAGTCGCTCAGCGCGGCAGGCTCAATATAACCTGCACGGCAGGGCTGCACCAGCTCGACGGTAAATCCGGCGGCACGCAGCAGCGGAAGGTTGTCCAGGATCGAATCGTGCTCGATCGCCGACACGATTACGCGGTCGCGCTTGCGATCGCGCTGACGGGCGCCCTCGGCAAGACCGAGCAGCGCCAGCTGGTTTGCCTCGGTGCCGCCGTTGGTCAGGATTATCTCGGATGGGCGGACGCGCGCGCCAAAGCTGCGGGCAATCTCGCGACGGGCGACTTCCAGGCGTGCGGCGGCTTTGCGGCCAAGCGAGTGCAGTGAGTTGGGGTTGACGCCGGCAAGCTCGCTGTCGTCATAATCGCGCTGCGCAAGGAGCGCCTCGGCGCGCATGGGCGTCGAGGCGGCATAGTCAAGATTCACGGGTATGCGGTTTTGACCTGCGGTCATAAGGGTTTATGCCTCCTGTGCGGCCTCGTTGCCCAGCTTCTGCAGCAGCGCAACCTCGGCAGCGGGATCTTCGGACTTAAATACGGCAGAACCGGCCACGAGCACGTTGGCGCCGGCCTTGACGACCTCGACAATGTTCTTGGAAGAAATGCCACCGTCGACCTCGATGAGGGGCGAAACGCCGTGACGCTCGCACATGGCCCTGAGCTCGTGGAGCTTAGCGATGGTGCCCGGGATAAAGCTCTGACCGCCAAAGCCCGGGTTCACGCTCATGAGCAGCACCATATCGACGACGTCGATGATGCTCTCCAGCACGCACACGGGGGTGGCGGGGTTGAGCACCACGCCGGCCTTAACGCCGCGCTGCTGCAGATGGGTGAGCGTGCGGTGCAGGTGCGTGGAGGCCTCGTAGTGTACGGTGATCATATCGGCGCCGGCGTCTGCGTACCAATCGACCGTCTCGTCGGGGTTCGACACCATGAGGTGCGCGTCGACCGGTACATTGGTGGAGCGCTTGACGGCCTTGAGGATGTCAACGCCAAAGGTGAGGTTGCCGGTAAAGTGGCCGTCCATGACGTCGAAGTGCACGTAGTCGGCACCGGCGATCTTGTCGAGTTCGCCCTTGAGGTTGGCCATGTCGGCCGAGAGGACGGACGGAGCGATTTTAATGGAACCCATGGTAGTAGCCTTTCTGCGCTAGTCGGTGAGTCCGTAGAACTCTTGAGAAGGGACGCGGTCGGTGAGAATCTCGAGCGCCCTATCCAAAGTAACACCGTTGTAGAGCGTTTGCTCCACGGCAAAGGTGAGCGGAATGTCTACGCCCAGTGAACGGGCAAGTTCGCTGACGCTGCGGGCCGCGACGGCGCCCTCGACCACCATATGCGTACGCGTCTGGTACTCGTCGAGCGACACGCCGTGGGCAAACTCGTAGCCAAAGGTGCGGTTGCGCGAATGCTCCGAGGTACAGGTGGCAATGAGGTCGCCCATGCCGGCAAGTCCCATGCAGGTCATGGCCTGGCCGCCGCGGGCGTGCACCAGACGGCTGATCTCGGCCAGGCCGCGCGTCATGATGAGGGCGAGCGTGTTGTCGCCCGCACCAGAACCGGCGGAAATGCCGCACACGATGGCGATGACGTTTTTCATAGCGCCGCAAACCTCGACACCGGTCATATCCTGCGACAGGTAGATGCGGAAGGCCGTGGACAGCAGCAGCTCCTTAAAGGTCTCCCCCACCTGCTGGTCCTCGCTGGCGATGACGGCGGCAGAGAGCCCGCCGCGGCAAATCTCCTCGGCATGGTTGGGGCCCGAGAGGGCCGCCACACGCCGCTCGTTGCCGATCTCGCTGGCAATGACCTCGCTCATGAGCAGGCCAGACTCGGGCTCAATGCCCTTGGTAAGGCAGAGCACCGGGGTGTTGGCGGCGATGAAAGGCGCTGCCTGATGACATACGCTGCGCAGGTGTGTGGAGGGCACGGCAAAGATGATGGCGTCGGCACCGTCGAGCGCCTGGGCGAGCTCGGTCGTTGCCACCACGTTGTCCGGCAGCTCGTATCCCACCAGATAGCGCGGGTTGCGGTGCTCGCTGTTAATGCCGGCGGCCGTCTGCTCGCTGTGGGCCCACATGGTCACGCGCTCGGCGCGCGCGGCGGCAAGGCCGGCGACGGCGGTTCCCCAGGAGCCGGAGCCAATCAGCGCAACATTCATGACTCTCTCCTACTTATCGTCGGGCTCGGTGACGCGCTTGGTAAACGAGAGCTTGGACTCCTTACCGGCCATGAGCTTTTGGATATTCGAGCGATGGGCCCACACCACGGTGATGCCGATCATCGCCATGCAAAACTTGAGACCCAGGCTGCTGTACGGAAAGACCGCGCAGGCAGCGATGGGAAGACCGATGGCGGCGGCAAGCGAGCCCACCGACACGTACTTGGTGATGGCGACGGCCACGATAAACATGCCCAGCAGCGACAGGCCAATGGGCCAGTACCAGGCAAGGATCACGCCCAGACCAACGGCGATACCCTTGCCGCCATGGAAGTTGAGGTAGGGCGAGAAGATATGGCCCCATACAGCTGCCAGGCAAATGACGCCGAGCATCCAGTCGCCGGGGGCTCCAGGCGCCATGATGTTCGGCGGAAAACCATAGCCCAAGTCGGCGATGAGCGGACGGGCGATAAGGACGCAGATGGCGCCCTTAAGGCAGTCGAGCAGCAGCGTGAGTGCGGCCACCTTGGGGCCGGCCACGCGCAGCGCGTTGGTGGTGCCGATGTTGCCGGAGCCCGCCTTGCGAATGTCCGTGTGGTTGAACACACGGCCCAAGATCAGGCCAAACGGAATCGCCCCGATAAAGAACGAGACCACGGCGCAGATGGCGGTCAGCAGAATCGGATTATGCATCCTTCTGTTCCTTCTTCCTAAAGAAGAGTCGGATGGGTGTGCCGGCGAAGTCGAAGGTCGAGCGCATGCGGTTCTCTACATAGCGCTGGTAGGTGTCGTTGACCAGGTCGCTGTGGTTGACGAAAAACGTGAACGTCGGCGGGTTGACGCCCGTCTGGGTCACATAGTGCATGCGCAGGCGGCGCTTGCCGTCCACCACGGTATGGCCGAACTCGCGCAGGTCGGTGAGGAACGTGTTGAGGCGCGAGGTGCTGATCTTTTGCGAGCGCGTCTTTTCGGCTGCGTCGACCATTGCCCAAATCTTCTCGATGCTGCGGCCGGTCAGGGCAGAAATGCGCAGGTACTGGGCCCAGGGAGCCATGACGCCCAGACGGCGGTCGACGGTCTCCATGCAGGCCTCGCGCTTGCGGTCGTCGTCGAGCAGGTCCCACTTGTTGAGCAGCACCACGATGGCGCAGCCACGCTCGATGGCCAAGCCCATGACCTTCTGGTCCTGCTCGGTGACGCCCACGGAGGCGTCGACGACGAGCAACGCCACGTCGGCGCGGTCGATGGCGCGCAGGCCGCGGACCATGGAGTAGTACTCGATGTTTTCGTACACGGTGCTTTTCTTACGGATGCCCGCGGTATCGACCATGCGGTAGTGCTTGCCGTTGCGCTCGACGACCGTGTCGATGGCGTCGCGCGTCGTGCCGGCAATGTTGGACACGATGGAGCGGTCGGCACCTAGGATGCGGTTGAACAGCGAGGACTTACCGGCGTTGGGGCGGCCGATGATGGCCACGTTCAGCGCATCGGGGAACTCGTCGGCGACTTCGTCCTCTTCCTCCGGAAGCAGGGCCACGATATCGTCGAGCAGGTCGCCCGTGCCGTGGCCGTGCAGGGCCGAGAGCGGCGTGGGCTCGCCGATGCCGAGCGAATAGAACTCCCAGATACTGTCGTTCTCGCGATCGGGGTTGTCGAGCTTGTTCACCAGCAGAAAGACCGGCTTGTCGCAGCGCTTGAGCATGCGGGCGACCGACTCGTCCTCCTCGGTGACACCGGTGCGGCCGTCGACCACAAACAGGATGACGGCGGCTTCCTCGGCGGCGGCGAGCGCCTGGTCGCGGATGGACGTTGCAAAGACGTCATCGCTCTTGAGCGGCTCGATGCCGCCCGTGTCGACGATGGTGAACTCGCGGCCGTTCCAATCGGCCGTGTGATACGAGCGGTCGCGCGTGACGCCGCGGGACTCGTGGACGATGGCGTCCGAGGTCTGGGCCAGGCGGTTAACGAGCGTGGACTTGCCCACGTTGGGGCGTCCGACGACGGCGACGATAGGTTTCATCTGCTCTCCTTTAATGGATAGGGTCAGCGGAATTAGTAGAGTCTGCGGGCACAATGCCAAGGATATGCTCCAGGGTATCGAGCAGCTCATGCGGCATGGTCGACACCACATGAACCTCGGCGCCGCGACTGGTAAGGCTTGCGAGTAAATCGTCACGATGATACTCGTCAAGCGTCATGCCGTCAGCGTTGAACATGAGCTTAGGCACAAAGAGCATAACCCCCGACAGGTCTTGGGGTAGCTGCTCCAAGATGTCGCAGGCGACGATGAGGCCGGTCACGTCCACGTTGCCGCCAAAGTAGCGGTTTTTGATAGCCGTGACGGTGCCGGCGAGTCCCTGGGGCGACTCCACAAAGCGGGCCACCGTGTCGCGTGCGCTGGCGCCCGAGAGGCACAGCAGATGCTGGCTGCGGGCGGCGATGGCCTCGCGGACGCGGGCCAGTCGCTCGGCATCGGCGGCAAGCACGTCGTCGGTCTCGTCCAGATACGAGCGGATCATGCCGATGCCGTCGTAGTACTGCGGGTAACCGTCGTAAAAGTCTGCCTCGGGAGGATCGATGCCGGCGTCCAGATAGAACTCGTCGCTCATCTGGAAGGTGTGGCGGCCAAAGCGCTCATAGGCGCGGTCCTGGTAGGGACGGATCATGGCAATGGTCTCGCGCGCTAGCTCGGGCTTGTCGCTGTAGGACCAGCTAAAACGGTTCTGATGCTTGGTAAAACCGAGCGGCACAATGCCCAGGCTGGTGATTTGCTCGTGCTCCTCGCAAAAGTGCAGGGTCTTTTCCAGCTCCTCGCCGTCGTTCATGCCGGGGCACAACACGATCTGCGCGTGAATCTCGATGCCGGCGGCCATGATGGTCTCGAGTACGTCCATGCCTCGCTGAGCGTTACGGCCCATCATACGACGGCGGACGTCGGGGCTCACAGCGTGGACCGACACGTTCATGGGACTCATGTTGCGCTGGATGACGTTTTGCACGTCCTCGTCGGTGAGGTTCGTAAGCGTGACAAAGTTGCCTTGCAAAAAGCTTAGGCGATAGTCGTCGTCGCGAATATAGAGCGTGGAGCGGCCGCCCTTGGGGAGCATGGTCATAAAGCAGAACACGCAGGCGTTGACGCAGGTACGCATGCCGTCGAAGATGGGGCCATCGAACTCCAAACCCCAATCCTCGCCGGGAAAGCGGTCGAGCTCGACAGGGGTGACGGTGCCGTCGCGCGGGTCGAAAACCTCGAGGTCGACGGTATCATCGTCGGCCTCCCAGAGCCACACAATCATGTCGGTAAGCTGCTCACCGTTGACCGCGAGCACGCGCATGCCCGGCTCGATACCCACATCCCATGCGGGCGACTCGGGACGCACGTTCTTAACGAGCGCGCCCTCACCCGGCTCGGGGTCGCGGCTGCGCCCGTAATCGGCCACCTCGGAGGCGTATGCGGGTACGGTCTGGTCCATGGTTAGCGGCAAAGCTCCTTGATGCGCGTGACGGCGCGTTCGATGTGTTCTTGTGGGGTGGAGGCTCCGGCGGTGATGCCGATGTGGTGAGCGTCGGTAAACCACGCGGCCTGGAGCTCGGAAGCTTCCTCGATGTGATACGTGCTCTCGCAGGCGTCTGCGCAAATCTGCGCCAGGCGGCGGGTGTTGCCCGAGTTCTTGCCGCCCACGACGACCATGCAGTCGCAACGGTTGGCAAGTGTGGCTGCTGCCTGTTGACGCTCACTCGTGGCGGCGCAGATGGTGTTGATCACACGCAGCTCCTGCACGCGCGGGGTGATAGCGGACACGACCTCGGCGAGGTTCTGCGCGGTCTGGGTGGTCTGCACGACCAAGCCCACTTTACCCTTGAGTGACAGCGCGTCCGCATCGGCAGCGCAGCTCACGACCTGCGCGTCATCGCCGGCGTGGCCCAGGATGCCCTCGACTTCGGGGTGGCCCGGCTCGCCCACGACGATCACGCGGTAGCCCTCGCGCACCAGGCGCTCGGCCGCCACGTGGACTTTTTTCACGTAGGGGCAGGTGGCGTCGACCACGTTGAGGCCGCGCTCGCGTGCGGCATCGATCACCTGCGGAACTACGCCGTGGGCGCGGATGATCACGGTGCCCGATGTGGCGTCGTTCAAGGTGTCGGCCAGACCGACGCCTGCCTCGGCGAGCTCGCGTACCACGATGGGGTTATGGATGAGCGGGCCTAGGGTATGGACCGTAGCGGTCTCCCCCGCCTGCGGGGCGGCCGCCAGGGCCATATCGAGCGCGCGCTGTACGCCGTAGCAGGTGCCGGCGTGGGCGGCGATCTCGATGGTGGGCGCGCCGTCCTGATCGGACGCGGTCGCGGCGGTGTTCGTCACGTTCTCGCTCATGGCTAGAACCTGCCCGGATGCTCGGCGCACAGCTCGTCTCGCATGGCGTAGACGCGGTTCATGGCCTCGGACTCAAACCAGGCCAGGCGCTCCGTGCGCCTAAGCCCGGCCGGCGCGTCCGAAAGCGAGACGGCCTTGCCGGCGCGGATCCAGCACTTCTTGGGACGCATGAGTTTTTTGCCCGCAGGCGTGATGTCGGACCAGCCGCAGATGGCGAGCGGGTTGACGGGCGCCTTGCCCATCTGGGCGATGAGCGCAAAGCCACCGTGGACCTCGGGTTTGATGTCGCGCGAGCGGATGCGCGTGCCCTCGGGAAAGATCAGGACGTCCTCGCCGCGCTGCAGCGCATGCTGGGCGGCGCGTAGGCACTTCATATCGGCAGTACCGCGCTCCACGGGGATGCCGCCAACGCGGCTAAAGGCCCAGCGCACAATCTTGCTCTTGGCGAACTCGGACTTAAAGATGGGGCGAATGCGGCGGCCGCCAAAGAACAGCGCCGTCTCCACGGCCAAGAGCTCGGCCATCGAGGTGTGGTTGCAGATGACCACGCTGCCGCGGCCTTCCTGGCGCTCAAACAGCAAGTCAGCGTCCTCGACCTTCCAGCGCCACATGAGCTTGGAGAAGACCCACAGGATGCCCATGACCACGGCGACGGTGCCGCGAATGAGCGCCGGGAACTCGGCGTAGGGGGCGTTGTAGTAATCCTCGGGCGTCTGCTTAAACAGGCGCATGGGCTACCTCCTTTGGTTGATAAGGCCCTCGATAATGCGGACGACCTCGTCGATGGTATGGGCGGTGGAGTCGACGTGCACGGCGTCCTCGGCGGGCACGAGCGGGGCGACCTCGCGGCTGCTATCAAGCTTGTCGCGCTGCTTGAGGGCGTCGAGGGTATCGTCGACTTCGGTCTCGAGTTGCGCGGGCGTGAGCGGCTGAGCATCGTTTTGGTGACGCTGCAGCACGCGGCGGCGGGCGCGCTCGCGCGGGTCGGCGGTCAGGAAGACCTTGACCTGCGCGTTAGGGAACACGACGGTTCCGATGTCGCGACCCTCGGCCACGATATCGCGGTCCTCGGCGGCGCGGCGCTGATGGATGAGCATGGCGGCGCGCACGCCCGGGTAGGCCGAGACTTTGGACACGTTGGCGTCGACCTGCGGGGTGCGGATGGCGGCCGAAGCGTCCTGGCCGTCAATGGTCAGGCGCGTGTCCTCGCCGGTGCCGTTGGTAAAGCGAATCTCGATCTGCTCGGCGAGGGCGTCGATGGCCGCCTCGTCGTCTAGATCGATGCCGCGGTCGAGCGCGGCGAAGGTGACGGCGCGATACATGGCACCCGTGTCGAGCTTGTTAAAGCCAAGCTGGCGGGCGATCTCCTTGGCGATAGTGGACTTGCCGGAACCGGCGGGGCCGTCGATGGCGACGATCATGCAATGCTTCCTTTCGATGGTTGACGTGCTGGTATGGTTCGCGGGCGCTGGGGGCACGGCGGGTTGTCTAGCCCGTGTAGCGCTCGCGGTAGGTGTTGCGCTTGGGTGCGGAGCCGTGGCTACCGTGGTGACGCGTGCGACTGGCGGGCGTGTCTTGGGGCTTGCCGCCGTTTCGCTTGTCGATCGCCTGCTTGGGCGGGATGCCACCGGCCTTGAGGATCTGCACCTCGCGGTCGGTGAGCTCGCGCCACGAGCCCTTGGCCACGCCCTCGAGCTCAAGGCCGGCAAAGTTGCAGCGGTGCAGGCGGATCACCGGATGGTGAATCTTGCTCAGCATGCGCTTGACCTGGTTCTTGCGCCCCTCGCGGATGATGACCTCCACGGCGGTGGTGCCGGGCTTGATGCCTTGGGGAGCTACGGCCTCGGCCTCGCGCGCGTTGATGACGCGGCAGATCGCCGGCTGGCACAGGCCGTCGTCGAGCTCGATGCCACGGCGGAGTGGGTCTAGATCGCGGTCGGACAGCTGGCCGTCAACGAGTGCCTGGTAGGTCTTGTAGACGTGCTTGCTGGGGTGCAGCAGGTCCTGCGACAGGTCGCCGTCGGTGGTAAAGAGCAAAAGGCCCGTGGTGTCGCGGTCCAGGCGGCCCACCGGGAAAAGTCCCGGAAAGCGGTCGCGGGGGACCAGGTCGGCCACGCAAGGGCGCTCCTGCGGATCGCTCATGGTGGTGAGGTAGCCGGTCGGCTTGTAGAGCATCAGGTACACGGCGCCCTGGTTGAGCTTGACGGGCATGCCGTCGACCTCGATATGGTCGCGGTCGACGTCGACCTTGGTACCTAGTTCGGTCGCGACCTGGCCGTTGACGGTCACGCGGCCGGCGGTCATCAGGTCCTCCGAGCCGCGGCGGCTCGCCACGCCCGCACGCGCCAAAAAGCGCTGCAGGCGCATGGTGTGCGGATAGACAGGCTGGGTGTCGGTTGCGGGTATTGCGTTGCCCATGGCGCGCGTCTCCCCTACTTCGTTAGTCCTCGTCATGCAAATCCTCCGAGGTCTCGTCGACGACCAGGGTCTCCAAGTTCTCGACTGCCTCAACATCTTCAACATCGGTATCGAGCAGTTCGCGCTCTTCGTCCAGGTCCTCAGCCTGCTCTTCGAGCGTGGACTGAATGCTGCGGCCGCTCAGGCGCTCGCGGATAAACTGGCGCGACTGCTCGTCGGGGGCAAACTGTTCCAGATCGGGCAAGTCGCGAGTGGAGCGCAGGCCGAACTTTTCCAAGAAGGCATTGGTCGTGCCATAGATGATGGCCTGACCGCGCTCGGGGTCGCGGCCGAGCTCGCGAACCAGGCCCTTGTCCACGAGCGACGCGATGACGCCGTCGGAGTTGACGCCGCGGATGCCTTTGACCACCTCGCGTGTGACGGGCTGGTGGTAGGCGATGACGGCTAGGGTCTCGAGCGCTGCCTGCGACAGTTTTTGCGTGTCCCAGCTCAGCACATAGGCTTCGACCACGTCGTGATAGGCGGGGTGGGTAAACAGGCGCCAGCCGCCGGCGACCTCGCGCAGCTGAAAGCCGCGGTTGGCCTCCTCGTACTCAACCTTGAGCTCGGCCAACAGCGAAGCGCACTCGCCGGGGGCGATATCCAGCGCACCTGCCAACGCGGGTGCGCTTACGGGGTCGCTCGACACCAGCAGCAGCGCCTCGAGAGCGCCTTTGAGGCTGTTTGCCTCTAGCGTGGAAAGGGTTGACATGGTTGCCGCTCCTATTCGGTGAGCTCGGGGCCCTCGCCGGGCACGTATGCCTCGGCGCCCTCGACTCGGTTGATGCAGATGGTTCCAAAGAGCTCGTCCTGGCTCAGCGTGAGCGAGCCGCGCTTGGCGAGCTCGAGCATGGCCAGGAAGGTGACGACGAGCTGCTCGGTGGTGGCGTCGCCGTCCAGCAGCTCACGGAAGGTGCAGGTTTGGTGTGCCATGGTAAAGCGATCGACCGAGGCCACGGTCAGGTCGAGCGGCACACGATGCGGCGCCACGTGCTCGGCTTCCAGCAAGAAGGTCTGTCGCTTGCCGTCAAGGTCGGCACAGATGACGGCCAGACCGCGCAGGGTGATGCCGGCCAGGTAGTCGGGCATGAGCCCCAGGAACTCGGGGTCGGGGCCGGCCACACGCGGGTGCATGCGGCTTTCGGCCTGCATGCGGGCACCGAGGGCCGCAGCCGCGCCTTTAAACTGCTTGTAGGCGATCAGGCGCTGGATCAGGACCTCGCGTAGGGCGTCCCCGTCGAGCGCGCTAAGTTCTTCGAGGTCATCGTCGATCTCGTCATCGTCATCGGCTTTGCGCGGGGCCTCTTGCGGCACCAACGAGGCGGCCTTGATGTCCAAAAGGGTTGCTGCGACCAGCAAAAAATCGCTCGCCACGTCCAGGTCCAGCGCTTCGATGCGCTCGGCCTCGGCAAGGTACTGCTCGGCCACCTCGCTGATGGAGATGGCGCCGATATCTACTTTTTGGCGGGTTACCAGCTGCAGCAGCAGGTCGAACGGTCCGCTGTAGACCTGCGTCGACACGCGATACGACATCTTCGACCTCCTTTGACGGCGCCTTCGCGGCGCGGTTTGGGTGCATGTTACGACCGTTTTGCACGGTCGACCTGTAAGTTTACCTTAGATGCCGGCGATTGCGAAGTTGAGCAGCTGCTCAGCGAGCGGATACACGGTAACGTCGAAATAGCGGCCGATCACGTCGATGCCGGTCCACATGGGCAGCAGATACAGAACCATGATGAGGATGGGCATGGCGTATTGCTGCAGGTGGTAGTAGTTGTTGAGCGCCTTGCCTTTGAGGAAGGGCACGATGATCGACGAACCGTCGAGTGGCGGGATCGGGATGAGGTTGAAGAACGCGAGTGACAGGTTGACCACGATAAAGGTGGCGCCGAAGTTCATGATCTGTGATGCTACGGCAAAGGACATGCTGGTGTAGAGGTTGCCGTACGTTGCGTGCATGAGGGCGGCCGCGAGGCACGCGAGTGCGATGTTCGATGCGGGGCCGGCCGCACTCACCAGGACCTCGTCACGCTTGGGGTGCTTGAGGTTGTTGAGGTAGACCGGCACGGGCTTGGCGAAGGCGAACACGGGAGCGCCGGCCGCGAGCATGAGCAGCGGCAGGATGATGGTGCCAAACGGGTCGATATGGTTAAGCGGGTTGAGCGACACGCGGCCGCGCGAACGGGCCGTCTTGTCGCCGAGCGCCCAGGCCGCGGCGGCGTGTGCGCTCTCGTGGATCACGATGCCCACGATGACGGCGACGGCGCTGGCGAGCAGGTTCATGATGTAGCTGCTGGACATGGCGCTCCTCTAGCGGACGCGACGCGAGGCGCGCGTGAGCAGGTAGTCGATCACAAACAGGATCACTGCGACGATGGCGTAATCCAAGCGGAACACACCGCCAAAGGGCGACGTGATGACGCCGTAGCCGGCGATGGCGCTCGGCAGGGCGCGCGAAAGCTCGACGACAAAGCCCACGATCTGCAGCTTGGCGGTGAGGCCGCTAAAACACAGCAGCACGGTCATCGCGCTCATAAAAATGCCGCAGATGCGACAGGCGATGGCGATGATGCTCATCGCCACGGCAGCGGCCTTACGAGAGTTCACGCGCGGTCTCCTCTTCGATCTGGGTGGAAAGCTCCAGCCATTCGTCCTCGAGCTTGGGCAGCTCTTGCTTAAGGCCGTTATATTCCCCCAGCGCGGCGTTGAACTTGTCTTGATCGGCATAAAGCTCTTCGCTTGCCATCAATTCCATAAGCTCGTCATAGCGGGCGCGCTTTTTGTCGAGCTCCGTCTCGATCTTCTTGAGCTGGTTGCGCACGCCCTTAAGCTTTTTGTTGAGCGCAGCGCGGGCTTGGGCCTCGGCGCGCTTTTGCTCCTTGGTCTTTTTGCCCTCGGCAGGCTTGGGGGCGGCGACGGGGGTGTCGGCCTGGCCAGCGCTGGCCTTGGTGGACTTGGTCGTTGCCGGCGCGCTCTCCGTGGACGCCTCGGCGGCGGCGCGGGCCGCGAGGTCCTCACGCTTGTAGAGGTAGTAGTCGTAGTCGCCGTCGTAGACCGTGACCTTGCCATCGCGGATGTCGATCACGCGGTTGGCCACGGCGCGTACCAGGTGCTCGTCGTGGCTGATCAGCACGATGGTGCCGGGGAAGTTTTGCAGGGCGTTCTCGAGCATGTCCACCGAGTCGATGTCTAGGTGGTTGGTGGGCTCGTCCAGGCATAGGAGCGCCTCGGGCGCCACGAGCATCTTGGCCAGGGCCAGACGCGCTTTTTCGCCGCCGGAGAGGACGCGAACCTGCTTCTCGATGGAATCGTTGTCGCTAAACAGGAAGGCGCCCAGCAGGCTGCGCTGCTGCGGCACGGTCCACTTGGGCGTGACGGTGTCAATCTCTTGCAGGACGGTATTGGACTCGGTCATGCCCTCGAGTGCGTGCTGGGCGTAGTAGGCTACGCCTACGTTGGTGCCCAGGTCCCGGGTGCCGGTGGTGGGCGGCTCCAGTCCGGCGATGATCTTCATGAGCGTGGACTTGCCGGCGCCGTTGGGGCCGACGAGCGCCACGTGCTCGCCGCGGTAGAGCTTGAGGTCGATATCGCTGTAGATGTGTTTGTTGCCGTAGGACTTGGAGACGCCCTCCAGGCCCACGACCATATCGCCGGAGCGCGGTGGGTCAGGGAACTTAAAGTCGATGTGCTTGTGGCCCTCGGGTAGGATGACAAGCTCCTTTTTGATCTGCTCGATCTTGCGGATGCGCTCCTGGGCCTGGGCTGCCTTGGTGGGCTTGTAGCGGAACTTGTCGACGAAGACCTGCATGTGGGCGATGTCGCGCTCCTGGGCGGCGCGCTTGGCGCGCATCTGCTCAAGGTTGTCCTCGCGCTGCTTGAGGTAGCTGCTGTAGTTGCCGGTGTAAGTGGTCACGCGACGATTTTCGAGTGCGGCGACGTGGTCGACGCAAGCGTCCATGAAGGCGCGGTCGTGGCTGACGATGAGGACGGCGCCGTCGTAGTTGGCGATAAAGCCGCGCAGCCACTGGACGCTCTCGAGGTCCAGGTGGTTGGTGGGCTCGTCCAGAAGGAGCAGGTCGGGGTGACGCAGGAAGAGCTTGGCCAGCGCGATGCGCATCTGCCAGCCGCCCGAGAACTCGGAGCACGGGCGCTCAAAGTCGGTGACTTTAAAGCCCAAGCCGGACAGGATCTTGCGGGCGTTGCTTTCGAGCTCGTAGCCGCCCAGATGCTCAAAGCGGTCCTGGACCTGGCCGTACTCGTTGAGGAGGGCGTCGACGTCCTTGCCCTGCTCGGAGAGCTCGGTGATCTGGGCCTGCAGCTCGTTGGCACGCTCGCCCATGCGGCGGATTTCCTTGGCGGCGGCCATGACCTCGGCGAGGATGGTGGTGTCCTTTTGCTCCAGGTTGGTTTCCTGCTCTAGGTAGCCTACCTGGCAGTCCTTGGCGTACTGGACCTGGCCGGAGTCGGGACTGTCGATGCCCATGATGATCTTGAGCATGGTGGTTTTGCCGGCGCCGTTGGGGCCCACGAGCGCGAAGCGCTCGCCGGGGTTGATCTGGAAGGACGCGCCGCTAAAGAGGACGCGTGCGCCGAAGCTTTTTTCGATCTTGTCGACCAGGAGGATCATGGTGCCGCCTTTGACCTTGTGTGCCAATATGAAAAAAGGCCCCAACTTGCGTTGGAGCCTCATTCAATGCTCGGGTGGAGACGAGGGGGATCGAACCCCTGACCTCTTGACTGCCAGTCAAGCGCTCTCCCAGCTGAGCTACGCCCCCGTGCGAAGAAGTACTATACGGGAACTCCCCAGCCGATGCAAGGACAATTTTGGAAAAAATTTCGCGAGTGTCGGCGCGCACGGGACCGCGCCAGCCCGCGGGGCGCCTGGCCCCCGCACGGCCCGTACGCCGGCCGACTTGGCGCGTGGAACACGACGCGCCCCGTTCAACAGGGTTTTCCGTGCGCCGCCAGTCCCATTATCGGATCCGATTGCGAAGCGCCCCTCCCCAGCGCCTCAGAACCATGCCGGTTTACTACGATAAATCAGGAATGTCCAACCACACACGCCTTTTCGTGCAACCGGCGGGCTACCTACCTGCGGTTTTGCAAACGGAGAACACACGGTGCTCGGGGGTCGCCGATTCGTCGTAGTAAACCGGCATGGTTTTGAAATGGCATCAGGTTGATTTCACGCAAAAGTGTGTTGGAGCCCTGAATTAAAGGCCTTAACTTTTTTAGATCGCGTCTTTTCTGCGACGCGCCTAGATTAGCTGTTGATTAGCATCGGATTTGATCTTGCGTTGTGCGACTTGCTCGTGCATGGTAGTATTTCACGTCGTGAAGCGAAGAAATTAGGTCTAAGTTGCCTTTGTTAGAATTGCATTCACCGTTCATAAGGGCTCTTGGCGCAACGGTTAGCGCAGGGGACTCATAATCCCTGGGTTCTGGGTTCGAATCCCGGAGGGCCCACCACTATCTACCAGCGGTTTCTCTGAAATCTAGTCGATCAGGGAAACCGCTTTCGTTTTGGTTTTTCCTTCTCGAATCCACTGGTTTCTTCTGGCTATCCACCACTATCCACCACAACCCAATGCATAAAAGGCATTTCGCCTGTATATACATTATGGATGCTCTAGGGAGCGTCGTCCTGAGTCGGCGGCAAGCCAGAGGCCGCGAGCGCCTTCTCTGTGCCTTGAGACCGTTTTGGGGCTTTTACTTTCCGGTGTAATAAAGATTCAAACAGTTGGACCTAAAACGCTCTCGGCAATTCATGGATAGCATTTGCCGCACTGGAACTAGATGATCTCAGTTTAGCTTGCGAGATGATCCATTTCGATACGGTTGTTGGCCGCCAAGTCAATGAAGGCCTGGAACAGTTGTTCAGCAAGGCCATATTGGCACTTCCCGCCATCAGACTTGTCTCAATACCCTTGAGGATTGGAGCGGGTTATGACCAATCGTACAGTTGTCCATGGCGCTATTGTGGAAGCCGCCTCGGCGGTGCCCATCGACATCGCGGTTGAACTCAAGCCGGGAATTCCCGGCTTGACCATTCTGGGCATTCAGGATAATGCCGCCGTAGAGCTGCGAGGTATCGTCAGGTGCGCCCTCAGGGCGCAGGGATACACCTTGCCTCGAAACAGTGGCTCTATCGATGTTATGCCCTCGCCTGGCTATAGCAGGGCCTTCTCTGGTCGAATCCGAGATGCAGGCTCCCTCGCGCTACCCATCGCACTCGGAATCCTAAGCGCCTCGGGGCAACTTGATCCTACATATATCGAGGACAGGCTGTTTTTCGGTTCGCTCGATTTCGGTGGCAACGTCACCTCATGCCGGGGTACTATCGCCGTCGAGAACCTTTGCCAAGAGCTGAGTCTCCAAGGAATCGTCTCAGCTGCAACTCCGCGCGGAATCAGGCCTTATCATTCGAGCCTTCAATCTCTGGACTCGATTTCAACTGACGCCCTAAGTAATCCCGAGAAGCTCATCGGAAGGACCATGCCGGCCGAACCCGAACAACTGAGCCCAGTTTATCCGCCCGCTGCCGTCTCCGCTGTGGCTGAGGCGCTTGCGACCCATAGACCCATCCTCATCGAGACGGATAGCCCGGAACGCGCGGGCGAGGCGGTCCGGGCGTTCTTCCGCGTCGGCGAGAGTGACGAGGCGACACTCATGAGAGATCTCGCCCGCGCCGGCGCTAAGGGGAACGTCGCCGTCGTGTCCGATGTCGGGACGGCGAGCACTGCGGGCATCATTGGCGGGGGGCGCCCGATCCTGCCCGGTATCATTTCGACTGTAAGCGGCGGCGCCATCGTTTTGGGAAATATCGACCAGGCCTCTTCCCATATCCTTCAGTGCGTTGCTGCGGCGACTAGGCGAGATACCGTAAGTATTGTTAGAGTTGACGGCACTTATCAATTTCCCAGCGATGCCGCGCTCGTTATGACGGTGAGGGAGGACCGCAGCAAGTACGCATTAAAGGCTTTTGAGAGGGGCCTGTTCCCTAAGGTTGAGCAGCCCGTCGTTGTCGATATCGACCAGCTGGAAGAAGGCCTGTCCCAGATTCTGGCGCACCCCGGTTCGCTGGTCGCCTATAGGGAGAATGTCGAAAAGCGCATCGAGGACAGTAGCCTCTATGTGGATGCGACCTCCAAGGGTGGCATCAAGGTCAACTATTCGGTCGACGGGGAGCCGAAGACCGTGGAGCTCGTTAAGCAGATCTACGAAGAGAATGATACGCTCTGCATCCAAGCCTTCGATGTGACCGAGGGCTCCGACTCGTTCGGGGCTCTTTGGTCGGACGTCACCGTGAACCTTGACGGCCCGGCACAGGGCGACCGCACGGTCTACATGAAACGATCCGACATTGACCCCTTGCCCGGGATCCTGATGGACTCGGAGGTGTTCGGTAGCGTTATCGATGGCACCGGACGTGGAGGGTATGAGGCCGTCGAGGTCAGCTCGAACGCCTTCCTATCGATGAGGGATCTGCCGGAGTTCCGAGAGATGGTCGTTCCCGCCGAATATAAGGACATCGCTGTTGCCGCCGGCGTTAAGTTCGCCGTGGTGCCGGCGATTGAAGCAAAAGACATCGCCCTCATGCCCGATGGCCTCGTCAACGTCGGCGGGCACGACTATACGCTCTATCGCGGGCAGACCTTCGAGGAGTCGCAGAAGGTGGACGCGATCCTCGATCAGTACGATGAGCTCAGTGTTGCCCCCCACAGGGTCGATTGCAGCCCAAGCACCAAGAAGATAATCGACTCGCTCCGGCTTACGACTAAAAGCACGGCATCGTCCGGTGGCGTTGTGACGATGGAGCGTGATGTAGTCCTCCCCCACGTTCAATCGCTGAAGCATTAACCAAAATCTAGGAACACTTGTTCAACGGCTCTCATCGCCATGTCTCAGGGCGGACGATAAAACCAACGGAACTATGACCGAAGGGAGAGCCGTATGGACAAGCTGGACAGGTCGGGAGCGGCGGCAGGGCTAGGCCTGCTCAATCTCGACCACATCTACAATAACGTGTGCGAGCAGATCATGGACCCGCAGCGATGTGAGAGCCACCTTAAGTGGCCGGCCGTCGCCACGCTTGGCGCGATTATGGCCGAGCCGAGTCTTCTTGCGGCCGTGGCCGAGGTTGCATTTGACGGTATTGCTCCCAATACGAATGCCGACCAGAAGTCCTGGCTGCTTGCGCAGGCACTATTCACGTCTTCAACCGCCCAGGCCGCATATGAGGTCGAGCACGGGATTGAGCTCTCGCCGTCCGATCGTGCCCATATCAATCCTAAGGCTGCCATTGCCGTCCAGGATTACATCTCGCATGACCAGAAGCTCGCCGTCATGAAATTCTATGTCATGGCAGACACTGAGCTCACACACATCGCCATGAACTGGCCGGCTGGCCCCTACGGCCAGTACAGGATCGGCGACGATGGCTATGTCACAGACGAGCAGTTTGAGCGCGTGATTCCCGACCCCCTCGACCAGAGCCTCTACGAATACATTGCGAACGGCGGCCCGCTTACCGACGAGGTTATCAGTGCTGCCGTGAGGGGTGAAGCCGGCTACATCGATACACTTGCTTCTCAGGCCATCGATAACGATCCCGATGCCCCTGTCTACTACACCGAGGGAGAGCAGGATGAGTGGGAGGACTCTCTCAATGACGGATTTGTCGAAGAGAGCGAACTCAAGACCGAACGTGCCCACGTGATGCCGGGAACGAAAAACCTCATCGCGCAGATCAGCAAGAAGCTAGGCGGCGGCACCGAGGGAGCGCTTCACACCACGGCCCCCGACCGCACCGCCTACTTTCACTATGGGCAGTCATAAGGGAGGCGCACTACGATGAGCATTAGCCTTATCCCGTTCGACTCCCATATCGAGTGCATGACAATCGACACGGAGACCACTGGGCTCGATCCAGCCGGCGGCGATGAGATCCTGACGCTCGCCATGGTTCTCGATATCGAAGGCCAAGACTCACCCTCGACGGTTCATCTACGTGTCATGCCGCAGCATAAGACGGAATGGCCCGACGCCGAGCGCGTGAACCATATCTCCCCTGCCTCCGTGGCGGGCTATAAGCCCTTTGAAAGATATCTAGAGGCCGTTCAGTTCCTATTCGACCGTACTGAGAAGATTGTCGGATGGAATGTCCACTTTGACCTTGGTTTTCTCGAGAACGAGGGCGTCGTTATACCGCAGACGACGAAGGTAGTCGATGCGATGGAGGCCTTCGGGCGCGCATACGGCCCGTTTTCGGAGACTCATACCCGATGGAGGCTGACCTCTGCGGCAGATGCCGTGGGCTATAGCTTCGAGGGGGCGCCCCATACCGCTCTCGCCGATGCCTTGGCTACCAGGTATTTATATCGACACGCCGAATCGATCATCGAAGGCCATAGACATCCGGGGGCAAATGTCAAACGCCCCGGAGCTTACAGGCATATCTAGGAAATTGTCACCCTGTGGCACCAAACCGGTCTGCACGGGTGGCCTATATGGCGAAAACTGTATTTGGGGCCGCCCGAGCGTGCGGCCCCAATGCACATCGCCGGAAGGAGGTACCAGCAATGCCCGGAGAGAACGAAGAAGCCATGCGTGTCTTGCTCATGCTCGGGCAGGCTGTTATGCCGCCGGCGCGTGAGGTTCTCATTCTTACGATGAGGGCGCTGGCGCGCGGCACCGGCAAGGTTGCCGGCACTGCCGGCAGAACGGCCCAGCGCGGCGCGAACCATGCGTTCAGCCATGTAAATGGCCTCGGACGCTACGGCCTTGTGACCGAGCATACGTTGAGGCGCGACCGCAACGACGTCATCAAGCTCGTCAACCTCGGCAAGGAGGGCGCGCTCGACCGCAGCGACCTGTCGCTCCTTTCCGACATCTGCCGCAGACACCGCATCGGGTTCGCGGTTTTCGAAGACCCGGCGACCGGCTATTTCGCAATCGAATACAAGATGAAGGACCAGGAGGCCCTTGCCGCCTGCATCGAGACGGCTATCCAGAGAAAGCTTATCTCGAATGCCGACGTGGATAGCGCCATGAGGGGACCGGTCGAGAAGGGCAACGGCCCCCAGTCGGTCAATCCGCGTAATGAGCGCTCGTCTGAGCAATTAAAAGAGTATCCAGCGCTTCCCGCAATCGGGCTTCCCGCCGTTGGCCTCCCTCCGGTTGGCCTGCCGCCCGCGCCGGAAAGCATCGAATACCTCGGGGAGTCTTGGAAGCTCGACCAGTCCGATGGCATGTACAAGCGTAAATTCACCGGTTGGGACGGCACTGCCTACACCGCCGCCATGACAACGGCCGGTGCCTTCAGGATCACCGATTCCGACGGCCGTCTGGCGAAAATCGGAAACCAGGTCTGCGAGGGAGACGTCAAGGGGGCGGTTATCGAGGGGCGCTCCGACGCGCTCGTTCGATGCCATTCCCAGATCGAGACCCTGAAGGACCGTGAGGCCTTCGAGGGATCGGTTAAGCTGCAGCAGCGCCCAGGACGCACCAAGCAGATGGGCTCGCACGAGGTCATTCGCGCCGCCAATATGCGCGACGCCGCCGACCGCAAGGCGAACCGTCACCAGATCGGAAATCAGAACCGTCCGGCTACGCACTCCCGAACTCTCAACAAGCGGGTCAAGAGGTAATTCATGAAGTTGCCCAAGCTGGACATAACGAGGGCAATCGGAGCCGTCGTGCTGGGGGCGGCCGCCTTCTGGATCGTAAACCTTACGGTCCAGAAGGTCATGCTCGGAATCAACGGCATGGACGCACCCGATGACGTCGTGGCCTTCATCGCATGGTCGGCATCCCGGCGACCCTTAGGCATCTACTTCGGTGGGCTCCCTTTGCTGATTTCTGCCGCAACGTCCCTCGCGTTCGCGCTGGCCGTCTTCCTCAAGAAGGAGGCGCCCGGCGAGGACATATCTCCCGCCAAGCAATACGGATCCCAGCGCTTCTCCACCGCCCAAGAGCGCCTGCTGTACTCGCATAACAAGGCGACTGACGACTGGCCCGTCCCCGACTGGTGCGAGACGGTCGAGGACGACAATATCATCCTGTCGCTCAACAGCAAGGTTGCTGGTACCTCAATCGTCAATGACAAGAAGGACCCGATCAGGCGTGAGAGCCAGGTGCCTAACCGCAACATGTTCATCATGGCCGGATCGGGTGCTGGCAAGTCATACCGATTCGTGACCAACCAGATCATGCAGATGAACGGCAACATGGTCTTCACCGATCCGTCTGGCGAGCTTTTCCGCGCATCTGCCGCCTTTTTGGAGAAAAACGGCTATGAGGTGCAGGTCATCGACCTGCGCGACGAGGAGCACATCCTGGCCTCTACCCCCTACAACCCGCTCATCAACTGCCGTGACGTCACGTCCATCAACTCGCTGGTCAATATGTTCATTGCGAACACCAAAGGTGAGGACACGCGCGGCGACCAGCAGTTCTTCATCGACATGGAGAAGAATTTCTACACCTGCGTCTGCGGCATGTTCGTCTTTTGGTTCAAGGCCAACGGCAACACCGCGGACTGCACCCTTCCGGGCATCATCGACTACTTGGCGATGGCCAAGGCCGACGGCGCCGAGGGCATCAACAAGCTCGACCTCGTCTTCGAGGGTACCCGCGAGCGCGACGGCTTTGATGGGTTCGCGCAGTACATCATCGATACCTACGGCGAGGACGCGCTCGACGACGAGTCCCTCCCCGAGAACTCCGTCCTCACCAACTACCGCACCTTCAAGGCCAACGCCGGCGCCCCCGAGCAGATGGCGGCAGTCGTGTCCTCGTGCGCGGCCCGCCTGCAGAGACTCAACAACCCCGCGATCAGGAAGATGCTGGGTCGCGACGAGCTCGACCTGCAGTCTATCGACAAGCGCAAGCGCGCAATATTCTTCTGCATCAAGTCCGGTGGCGGCCCCTATGACTTTGTCGCCGCGATGGCCCTGAACCAGCTGTTCGATATCTCGAAGGATATCGGATCCACGAACGGCATCGGCCATCTTGAGATCCCCCTCTATTGCTATCTCGACGAGCTCGCCCAGATAGGTAAGATCCCTGACCTCGAGAAGCTGTTCGCCGAGAGCCGTAAGTTTTGGATCAACCTCTGCGCCATCGTACAGGACGGCAAGCAGCTCGAGGCCCGGTACGGTAAGCAGTCGGAATCCATCCGTGCAAACTCGGCCATTTTCATGTACATGGGTTCCTCCCTCTTTTCCGACTGCGAGCAGATATCTCGTGAGATGGGCAACACCACGAAGAAGTTCACCGATTACTCCGTCTCGAATTCCGCAAGCGGCAAATCCATCAATGAGAGTACGAGATACGTCAAGGTCCCGCTTATGAGCCCCGAGGAGCTCTACAGCTTCAACGAGGAGGATGGCCTGTCCCCTGACGAGTGCGTGACCCACTACAAGCAGGGAATGTGGTTCCGCGACCTCAAGGCCGACCCGGAGATCCACCCCCGGCGCAAGGAGTATCTCGCCGCCGGCAAGACCGACATGCTTGAGTGGGCGCGCTCCAGGAAGCATGCGAAGGAACCTGACGCGTCCACACCTGAGGACGTCGTGCTCATCGACCGAGCAAACCCCAAGACCATCGTCATCGACGCCTATTAGGGCGCATGAATAGATATCGCAAATCCTAGGGAAGGACATTTAAATGGAACAGCTTACACAAATCGTCACATCCTTCGAGAATCTCATGATTGCCGGTGGTTCTCTGTTTGCCCTGTGGGGTGTATACAACCTGCTTGAGGAAAAGACCAAGGGACGTCCCGGCCACGGTACCGAATGGTGGCAGGTGCTCGCCGGCGTATTCATTGCCGGATGCGGCGTGTCCCACATCATCTCCCAGCTTTTTAACGGCATCATTCAATAATGAGTATTCGGGAGAGGTTGCTCGCCTTCGCCGCCGGCTCCCCCATCGGGGATGACCGGTCGCCAAGGCCGACGGAACCATACGGGGAATACGAGCTCGACAGGCGATGCATAAAGTGGTCGGAGTGCATTTTTCGCTTCGCGGTTGTCAGCGTTGCCCTGCTGGTGCTGGGCTGCGCGCTGTCTGGCATCGCATATGCTGCGCAAAAGGGTCAGTGGTCTGTAAGAGACTCGCTTGATGTTTCAGGTTCCCAGGCAACAGACTCTAAGCGCTATGTCGTCATCCGTTGGTCAGATATTGAAAAAGACAAGTTTATAGACTTTAAACATGGCAACATCACCGCTCATGAAATCAGATATGAGGTGAAAATCGGAAACGGAAGCGCAAATCTTTATGGCCCGATCTATGTCGATAAGAACGGTAAAACTGTAAGTTCAAAAACCGCCAAAACAAAAAAGCTGAGCGGAAGTTTGAGCGATAGTGAGTTTCTGAAGAGCTTGGCGCCAAGTTGGGCCCCTGATGGCTGGGAGATAGCAAAAGCCGCGGCAACTGGACAGGAATCCACTGGAACCGGTGGCGGACCTCATACCGACAAAGACTCGGCAGCAAAGGACCCGGAGGACTTGGAAAACCAGTTAATCAAGGATCATCCGCCCAAATTCGCTCTAAATTTTGAATTCTTTAAGTATTCTGCCGAAAATTTGGCATGGTCCTTCTGCCGCGGACTTGCCGAGAATGCTACCAGTCTCGCCGAATGGTGTATTTCGTTGGTGTCCTCAACGGCGGATACGGCTTTCACTTCCGATTTCACCAATGGGCCTTTTGCCCAGTTCTACACCATGGCATCGACGTTGTCCAAAAACGCCTTCCAGCCTTACGCCTTTGCGTTTCTTGGCCTGACTTTCGGCGTCGCCCTTATGCACCAGCTCGATGTCCGCCGCAAGATGGCCGGTATCGACATCATGGCAAGCCTCGCCTTCGTTGTGATGATGTTCGCGGTGAGCTACACCCTCATCGTGCACGCGATGGATATATGCGCCTGCATATATATCCTCGCCCAGAATCTGGTAAGGGTCGTGAACATCGCGCTCGCGTCTGTCGGCATAGAGGCGTCAAAGTCCCTCGGCATAAAAGAGCAAGTGATCGCCTCGTTCGACTCTCTGACGTATGCCCAAGCGAGCACGTCCTTTATCCTGCTGCTCCTTGCGATCGTGGCCCTTGTCGCCTGCGTTGCCTGCCTATTTTGCGTACTCACTACCATCTTTGTACGCGTCGGCGAGATATATCTCAGGGCGGCGGCGAGCCCACTCTGCCTTGCATTTTTCGCAGACGACAGGTCCAGGGCAATGGGGGTCGGGTACCTCAAGCGCTTCGCCGCGGTGTGCTTCCAGGCAGTCATGATTGTCATCGCCATCGGCATGATCCCCTTGATCATGACAGTGGCCTCCGAGCTCATAGCGCCGATCACGTCTGACACGAGCAGCCTGAGCGGGTTTGGGGATGCCGTCGCCGCCCTGATCCCGTCGATGTGCGCCGTCCTGTGCATCACGGAAATCGTCAACAAGTCCAAGTTGGTCGCCAACAGCCTGTTTGGCCTTGCCTAGGGAAGGTGATGAAATGGCAGAGACATTCGTGCGCGACGATATCAACAACTATGTCGCGAGAAACATCTTCGGTCATTTTTCCAAGCGCTCCGCTGTGGCGGCGTTGGCTGCCGCTTCGGTCGTATCTGTCGGCATTTACGGCGTTTACGCATGGGACTGGAATCTCGAGGCCGTCACTTATCTGGCGATACCGGTTTGCGTCGCGATCGGCGTAATCGGCCTCCATTCGCACCATGGCCTCAAATCGGAAAAATGGCTGCCCCTCATGCTGAAGGACCGGGCCGAGCCGGATCAGCTCATGCTCGCGGTGCCGACTTTTGAGGTCGCGGTGCCAAAAAAGACTCGGGCCGAATTGCGCAAGGAGAAGCGCCGCAAAAAAGCCGCGAAGAAGGCAAGAAAGGTAGAACAGGAGACCGTGCCGGCGGGAATCGCCCAGGCGATGGCTGAGGTCTCTATTGATAACGATAGGAGAAACCCGAGATGAGTAGGATGACGATTGAGGATCTCGACCGTGAGATCGCGGAGGCGGAACAGCGCCGCGCGAACGCCGTCGAGGCCGGTTGGCCGAAGGGCGTGCGCCAAATGGACAAGCGCCTGAAAAAGCTGAATAAGAAACGCGACAAGCATCTTGCGAAATATGGTCCCGACGTGCCATCCATCCCCCTTGGCTCTTCCTGGGAAACGGATGAGGACCAGGCCGATCTCGGCGTCAACACCGCCCTGTCGACCGACGTAAAGCTCGTCCAACCCAAGTGGACGACCACGAAACTCGTGCCCTACGAGCTGCTAACGGTCGACGGCGTCATGCGTATCGATTCGGCGACCTACTCCATCGCCCTGCGGGTCGACGACGTCAACTATCAGGGCGCACGACCCGAGGATCAATATCGCGTTCGCGAGGCATGGGCGGCGTATCTCGACTCCCTCGACCATACGGTGCGCCTCGGCATCTTCATCATGAACAAGCGTGTTAGCCCGGAGGAGTTCGCCTCCGACCTGCTATTCCGCGAGGTGCCCGGTGACGATCGCGGCAATGTCTTGCGCCGCGAGTACAACGCTTGGACTCACTCCATGCTGGCGAAATCCTCCAGATCCGTTCGCCGTGACCGCATCGTGACGATCGCGGTGTCTGCCGACACGATGGAGCGCGCCGTCCCGCGCCTTTCACAAGAGGCCGATTCCTTCCTGCGCTTCATGCGCGACCTCGGATCCGACGCGCATATCCTCGACGGCCAGCAGCGTCTCGATATCATCCAAGCCATGACGCGTCAGGACGATAACCCGGGCACGGCGAACTTCGAGCGTCTTTCCGGAACCGTCGGCCTCACGACCCGCGAGCTCGTGGCCCCCTCCTCCGTCCTCACGGCAGACGGCTATCGCGGCGATCCGAGGATGATCGTCGGGCGCCGTTGGGTGAAGACCTATGACGTCACCCTCGACGGGTACGGAAAGACGATGAAAGACTCCTTTATCTCAGATTTGACGGGCCTGCCCTACGACCTCACCGTCGCCTGGCACATCCGGCCCTGGGAATTCTCTGCCGCGATCTCCGCTGCAGAGAACCACCTGCATGAGATCACCGAGGAAAACAACACCTATCAGTTCAACACGAGCCGTCCCGAGGTCGGCTACTTCGTCGACCAGAGTAACATGCCGCCTGCCATGCGTGAGGCCCAGGAGGACGCCGAGGCCTTCCGAGACGACCTCGAAAGCGCGGAAATGCATGCGTTCGGAGTCACGACGGTCGTTGCCGTCCAGGGTCGCACGGAGACGGAGCTCGAGGAGGCATGCCGCGAGGTCGAGAAGGTGTTTTCCACGCACAGGAAGCCCTATCCCGATTCCTGGCGCGCGCTTCGCGAGGAATCGTTCTCGACCGCCCTGCCTATCGGTACCCCCTATATCCCGTATGAGCGCACCCTCACGACAGATCCCCTGGCGCACATGATGATGTTCGTTGCGGCGGAGATGAATGACCCGGGCGGCAACATCATGGGCCTCAATGCCGAGACCCGCTCATTTATCGTCTACGATCCGGTCTCCCATGAGCACACGAACAGCTTCACACTGGCACAACCCCGTTCCGGCAAGTCGTTCAATTCGAAGATCACCCGCATCATCCCCGTGCACCTGAAGCATCCGGACGACGACGTGATCACAATCGACCCCGAGGGCGAGTACGTCACCCCCACCGAGTATCTCGGCGGTCAGGTGATCCGTATCGCGGAAAACTCCGGCGACTACATCAATCCCCTCGACATCTCCCTTGCCTACGGCTCGGATGACCCGGAGACGAAGTCCTCCCCTGTTCCTGCGAAAGTGTCCTTCATCCAGTCGCTTGTGCGCATGATGGCGAGCAGTGTCAATGACGCCCAGGCAAACGTGCTCGATGCCGCCGCGGCCTACGCGTATAACCGATACTTGGACGACCCGCGCCCCGAGAACCTGCCGACACTTCAGGATATCTATGACTTCCTGATGTCCGAGCAGGGCTCCGACATGCTCGACGCCCGAGACCTCGCGAAGCTCATTCGCCGCTACGTCACGGGCACGCTGTCGCTGTTCAACCATCCGACGAATGTGGACCTCCAGTCGAACCTCGTATGCTTCGACCTGCATGAGCTGTCCAGCGAGCTCAAGCCGCTGGCGCTTCTCATCATCCTCGACCATATCTGGGTCCGCGTCTCGGCAAACCGCCGCGCCGGAAGGCGAACCTGGCTCGTTATCGACGAGTTCCAGCTCCTGCTCGACAGCCCCTATGCGCGCAGCCAGATCGACCGCTTCTTCACCCGTGGCGGCAAATGGGACTTCTACATCAACGCCATCACGCAGAACCTCTCGCGCGTCCTCAACAGCGAGGAGACGCGCTACATGTTCCAGAACTCGCCCTTCGTGACGGTCCTGCAGCAGACGAGCGACCTTCTGCCCGACTTCCAGGAGCTTTTCAACCTCTCCGAGAGCCAGACGAAGGTTCTGGCGACCGCGCATCCCGGCGAGGGCCTCTACGTGTTCAAGAACCGCGTGGTCCATTTCGACTTCCCGATCGACCAGAAGATCTGCCCGACGCTCTACGACATCTGCACGACCCGCCCCGCCGATATCAAGCGCCGGGTGGCGAGGCCGGTGCCGGTGAGGCCCGACGTCGATACGCTCGACGAGCCGGAGGACGCCCCGTCATCGTCTTCGCGTTCGAGACGTGAGGAGATCGGTCGCAGTGTGCCCTCGCCCGCGCACATGGCTCCCCCGCCGCAAGTCCGATCCTCCGATCGACCTGCGAACGAGCAATTTGGTTTCAACGGCGGCGACAACCGAGACGCGGTTGCCGCCAAAAATGAAAGGATGGAAGATATGGATATTCGTGACTTCCAGGATGGCGTGAGCTTCTCGCGCTTCAACACCCGTCGACTCCCGACCGAGGAGGAGCTGCGCGCACAGGCTGAAGCCGAGCTCAAGAAACTTGTCCTGAACGCGATCGATCAGGTCTTCACCCGTGAGAGCGATACCCACTTCGACGATTTCGCGCTGGCGCTTTCCGCTGCCGGCATCAAGCTCGGCGCCGACCCCTCCGGCGACATCGCCTTCTCGAACGGCACGGTCGCCCTTTCCGGTTCCGAAGTCGGATACACGCTGCAGGCGCTCGTTGCCATGTCGGAGCGCGCCAACGGCCTTGATGCCGTAGCGGAGCCCCAGCGTGCCGCTTTCCCCGAGCAGGCTCAGTCCATCGAGGAGGATACCGAGCAGGCTGCCTCTCGTCTCGATGGCGCCCGTCAGCAGCCGGTGGACTCGCCGGCCCGTCCGCGCACTCAGGCGCAAGTCCCTCAACAGCCGGTGCACTCCGCAACACCCCAGCAGACTTCCGCTGCAGACTTCATGCAGACCGGCGGCATGTATCCAAACCAGCGCGCGGCTCAGCGCCGCCATCAGGCCGCGCTGCAGGCGACGGCTGCTCCCCAACAGCCCGCTGAACAGCGCTTCAACAGCGCATCGGTCAAAGGCGCCATGGACACCCTGCTGAACTATCAAAACGACAGCGGCGAGGATGTCGGCGGCGTGTTCGCAAACCCCGATGAAATCAGCCCCGAGGGCCTTAGCGAATACGCAAACGGCTCCGGTTTCGTAGGCTAGATAATGCGCTCGACGAGATACAGCTCCAACCTTGCCCATGCGGATGCCCGTACTGCCGCTAGCAGGCGTGCGGGCACCGTCGCCGCCATGCTCGAATCGGAGTCGCGGTATGCCACGGCATCGGCAGGATCCTCTTCGCGCAAGAATGGCTCGCGCGCGAACTCATCCGACCTTTCTCGTCTCGGCGCACAGAAAACGACGCGCTCGCGTGCGGCATCTGCCGCCGCGGGCGCAGCCTCCTACGGCGGCGCCTTTGCAGCCGCCGCGCGATCCACGATGGCAGGTGCATCCGAAGCCGATGCGCCCGACACAGATATGGCGGAGGGATCGGGTTTCTCCCCCTCCGCTATGGCCTCGTCTTCCCGACGCGGGGCCACTGTGTCGGGCGCAACGCCCTCGGCACAGCTCGTGGCGTCTTCGGAACTCGCGAAAAAGGTGACGACGGTCCCTGTCGCCCCGTTTGCCGGCAGCGCCTCAAAGGCGCTTGATCGCGCCAACGCGGTCGAGCTCGATATCCTCATGAAGCGCCGTCCCGGTTCCTTCAAGAAGGACCCGGCCGCCGTCAAAAAGCTCAAGGACTATCGCAAGCGCTCTCTGCGCAGGAAACGCAAGGCGGCACTCAAACAGGCCTCGCTCGGGAAGAAGGCGAGCCGTGCCGTCGGCGGCAGCATCTCCCGAAAAATATTCAAGGGGCGCAAGGGAAGGCAGAAGTTCCTCTCCATGAGGGCATGGAGGAACAGGGTCGCCCTGTTCACCTCCCTGCTTTCGCTCGGCTGCCTGCTGTTCATGGGCGTGGTCCTAGCCTCGTCGCTTGGCATCGTTCTGTTCGGCAACCAGGCCGCCGGCGCTAGCAGTACGGCGAGCCTGGGCGCCGACGAGCTCAAGATATATCTGTACCTCAAGGACCACGGCTGCGACGACATCCACGCTGCGGCCATCATGGGCAACTATTGCCATGAGTCCGCGGGCACCGCAGCCAAGAAGATATACCCGATGGCCGACCAGGCGAAGGGCGGTCGTGCCTATTGGGAAGAGGGTATCAGTCCTTGCACCAATGACGAGATCATCGCGAGGGGTCCCATCTACAACAAGGCGGTTGGCATCGGCCAATGGGACGGGGGGCGTCGCCTTCGCCTTGCCCAGTTCGCCAAGGAGACGGGAAGGAACTGGTACGAACTCGACGTTCAGCTCGAGTTCTGGTCGGACCACGATGAGTGGGGATCGTTCACCAGCGCGAACGGCAAGTACACCTACCAGACATTCATGGAGACCGACGATCTTGAGTCGGCAACTATGCACTATGCGATGGGATGGGAGCGGTGTGCGATGGTGGGAGGCAAGCCGCACGGCTGGGACTCAAGGTACCCAAACGCGGAGTATTTCTACAACGCCATCACATCGGGCTCCCTCGGCGGCTCCGGCCAGGAACTGTCGGGCGCCACGGGCACCCAGCTGGCCGTCGTGAGCGCATGCAAATCGACACCCTCGCCAGGCAAGAACTGGTGCGCCGCCTGGGTGACTAATGTGTTCAAGGCCGCCGGCGTCGGCTACTACGGCGGCAACGCCTGCGACATGGTCAAGGCCTGGTGCCATAGCAACAACCCAGCAGACCTCAAGGTCGGCATGATCGTGGGCGACACGAGCCACCCCGGCACCGGAACGCCCGGCCTTCTCTATGGCCATGTCGGCATCTACGTCGGTGACGGCAAGGTCATGAGCAACGAGGGCGCTATCACGACCAAAACGCTTGACGAATTCATAGCCTTCTACGGAAAGGGCTCCGGCGTCTACTGGGGCTGGATGGGCGGAGTGGAGCTCAAATAGCTCTAAGAGGAAAGGAACTTGTGCCATGTACGATAAGGGAAAGAAGCTCGACTCAAAGGGGATTATTCTCGCCTGCGTCGGCATCATCGCGGTCTGCATCGCAATCAATATCGCATTCGCGGTATTCCCGCCCATGGGAAGGTCGGATGGTACCTCGAGCGAGGAATCCTCAATTGGAACCGACAGCGCGTCCGAAGTCTCAGGTGACGAGTCAGATGATGGGCAGGAAACCGACGTTGCGGATGGACAGGGCGAGACGGCCCAGGTTGACCCCTCGATCGTGTCCGTGCCCGACAACCTGCCGGAGGAAGCGACCCAGGCAGGTTTCCAGGACGCTGTCGCCGCATACCTCACATCCCTGACCTCAGAATACGGCGTTCCCGAGAAGACGCTTATCGAGTCGAGCGACGTGAATGCGGGAATGGGCCCCGATGGCTCCGATATCCCCTACTGGGTCATCCGCGCCTACTTCCCAAACGAGACGGAGATTCCCGTGACCGTCGATTTCACCAAGGGCGAGGGCTTCAACGTCGGGACGTACTGATTTAGATGAAGAATGCGCCCGGACCCTACACAACAGAACCGTCCCTGCTGCTCTTTCGCCGGCGCCTGGCCGCCCTCATGAGAGTGACGGGTGTCGGCCAGGATGAGCTTGCGGCAACGATCGGCCAATCGCCGCGCTCTATCGCCCTTTGGTTGACGGGCGTCAGGCTGCCTTCGGCGGTCTCGCTCAAGGCCCTCTCGAGGACGTTCGGCGTGCCTGCAGACTGGCTGTTGGGCGCGGACGCGGTCGAGATAGCCTCGGGGCTCACGAGGCTCGCGGAGATCGCCTCGGCGCCGAAGATCGCGGGCGCAGATAAGGCGTCGGACTAAAGGCGCGGGCGACCTTTCTATCGTTGGGCGCGAGTTCAACGTAAATACCGATTGTGAATGGACAGACCATGGCAAGACTACCGTTACAGGGCTCAAAGATGAATAAGATTAAATTCGGTACGACCGTTGAGGTGGCCACGCCGGATAGAATCAAGGAGCTACGCAGCAAGAACCCCGAATCAATTCGGAGTACCGGTGAGGCGATCGATTATCTGACTGCTATGTTTACCGGTCTTACGCCTCGAGTTGCAGAGGCCATGGATAAAGCCTGCCAAAAAGAGCTTCAACTTACTGCGCAGGAAATGAGACACCTCTCATTTGATGGGTCAGAGGAATTGTCCGTAGCGAAACTTGAGCGTGACTATGATCAGTTCCTGCGCCTTCACGAACACTTTTCCCTTTACTACATGGACGTGGCGGAGAATGAGCCTCGCGACATGCGGCGGATTGATCTTGCCGACAATGATTTCGCTGTCGTCCCATCGTCTTGGATATTGCTTGGTGACGGCGAAAGCTCAGAATCTTTCAGCCAGGTTTCAGTTGTCGAAATCTGCGGAGGCGCAAAACTTGGTGCGCCTCACTTCGCCTTCCTCCATAACGGCGAGTATAACGAGGAGGATGTCCTCGACCTTGCGATTCAGAAATGGTCTCCCCTATTTGACCTCGCCCATGACCCATGCGTCGGAAGGTGGAATAGCAAATCGGCTAAATCATGTGTCTATAACGGCGTACCTGTCATATGCTTCCACGAGCTTCAAGATGCGTCCTTCTATGAGGGCCGGGGACTAGATGCCCCTTGCGGAGCAGCGGTGCACCGTTGCCAGCAGTGATTTGGCTGTACCTCAGCATCCTTGCCATGATGAACACTTGTTCCCGCACCGGATGGCATGGGTGCACTCCCCCATCATCGATGGGAGTTGACTGAGACGGGGAGGAAATAATGCAGCAGAGGCTAATCGAAGCGCCTGTCGAGATACTCGCGGCTGTGATGGGTCATCCGCGAGGCTGGGACACGATTCTCGACTCCATGGCCGAGCATCCCGAATTGGGCCCGAGGAGTATTCTCGCCCTCGCGGCATTCAAGCTCGACCATCCCGAGGCCGATACCTCCGCTGTCCTCAGCAGGCAGCGCGCCGATAGTTTGGGTGGCAAAATCAAAGAGCATCCGGTAGGGTTCGAGATCCTCGTTCCCTTTGCAAAACGAGACGGTGAAGAGCTGACTCTAGACTGCGAGCTCGTGCCGGAGACCGTCTACCCCGCCTCAGCCTACACGGGCCTCACCTCGTGTCCCGGTGCCGCTCCAATCAGGGTGGTCGAGGGGGATACGGTCGCACTCGACGCGGTCACAAAGGCCGCCGAAGACATCGACCTTGAGGGCATGGACCCGATGGCCTCCCATGTGACGCTTCGCCGCTACGGGATCGATGACGGCTTGGAGATTCGCGTGCCGATGGAGGATACCGAACTGCTCCTCGTCCGCATCGAGCGCGTCTGCGCCCAGGTGAGGGGCGCCACGAACAGAATCGACCGCGCCCTCAGGCGGGCGGGGTTCGAACACAAGCCGAGAACACGAGCTTCGCAGAACAGCCCGGTCGAGCGCGGTCAATCGGCAACCATGACGACAAAGCGCCTGAAGAGTATGCTCGCATCCTTCGATGCCGGCGCGCGCGGAGCCTCCAATAACACCCGAAAGGGGGCGTAGCGCCATGGCCAGGAGAACGTCGAGGCGCTTTGTCGCGGTCGAGGGACAAATCTCACTCTTCGCGATGGACGACCCCTCAATTTACGAGGCGCCAGCCGAAAACCAAATAGATGACGTGGATGCACAGCAAAGGTTGGCACTTGACTTTGGCGCGCAACAGGAATCTTATGTAAGCCAAGCGGGAGGCGACAAGGCCGCCCGCAAAGATGATTCCGAGGAGGAAGCGCATGTCGGTGCTGAAGAACCCGTACAGGGGCGTGAGGGGACTCCGGTATTCCTTCATGGAGCAGAGCGCTCCGGAGGAGCTGGCCAGGATGGACGCGGCCGGCGAGACGGAGGAGTATCTCAAGGCAGTGGAGCGCAACTACCTGACGAGGCTAGCGGAGCTGCAGGACAGCTGCATGGAGAGCTGCGGGGCGACACCGGAGTTCGCGCAACTCACGATGGCCGAGTGCCGGTACGACGACTACATTCGCAGGGCCAACAGCGCCCAGAAGATGGCCGAGGAGATCGCCCTCAACGAGACGGTGCTCACGCTCTAGTCAACCGCCACAACACCGAATACCTAAACCCTGACGTCCAGGCCGGCCATTCGCCGCTGGAGCGCGCGCGGCTGAACGTCGCCGCCCTGCGCGCCCTCAAGGCGACCATGGATGAGGGGCGAGACGCCACCCCAGGGGAGGTGCGCGCCATCTCGGCCTACTCCCGTTGGGGCGGCGCGGCGAACGCATTTGCCGAAAACCCGACCGGCGGCTGGGCCGAGGTATCACGGGAACTGAAAGAGCTGCTGAGCGAAGATGAGTTCGCCGAGCAGCGCGCGACGGTCCTCACCGCCTTCTACACCCCCCGTCCTGTCGTGGAGCTCATCTGGGAGACGCTAAAGGGTGCAGGTATCTGCGATGGGGGCAGAGCCGAGATTCTGGAGCCGGGCTGCGGCACGGGCAACTTCATGCGCTGCGTGCCCGAGGGCATGGACGTCCATGTGACCGGCGTGGAGATCGACCCCGTGAGCGCGGGACTTGCTCGTGTGCTTTGCCCGGACCATACGATCGTCGCCGCGGATATCGAAAAATGCGAGATCCCTGAAGGGTCGTTTGATGCCGCCATAGGCAACGTCCCCTACTCCGACGCGATTAAAATCGACGGTGTGCCGCTACACGACTATATGATCAAGAGAGCCGTGGCCGCCGTGCGTCCCGGTGGTATCGTTGCTGTGCTGACGAGTCGCTACACCATGGACAAGGCTCGCGAGGCAACCCGCGTGAACCTTGCGGCCGAGTGCGACCTTGTCGGCATGGCACGACTCCCCAGGGAGACTTTCGAGAGCCAGGCGGGGACAAGCGCGCTGTGCGATCTTGTCATCCTGAGGAAGCTCGATAAGCCACGTGAGATCGATCACGACAGCACGCCGGACTGGGTCCACACGGCGACCAACGCGGACGGCCTCCGCGTGAACGCGCTACTGGCCTCCAATCCGTCCATGGCCATCGGCGAGCAGGGCTCGGAGATGACCGCATACGGTCCTGGTTATGCGCTGATCAGCGGGCTGGACGCCGCCGGAATCGCCGATGGCGCCAGGGAGGCCCTAGCGAATCAAGCCATCAGCGCAATTGCACATACTTTCGAGGGGATGCCCAACAGGTCTGCCGCGCCCGAGGTCGTCCAAATCCCCACCAATCCGGCGCTCTATGAGTTCACACTGGGCGACGGCGGATCGATCTGGTACGGCAACGGCGACACGGTCGAGCTTTTCCGGCCCACAGGCCGGGGGGCAGAGGATCGTGCACGCGCAATGCTCGAGATCAGGGATGCCGCGCGAGCACTTATCTCGCTCGAGCGTGACCCCAAATCGACTGATGCCGCAATCGAATCTGGAATAAAGGCGCTCAACGACCGCTATGACCGCTTCGCTGAGCGATACGGTCGCCTGAATGATCAGAAGAACCGCAGGGTCCTTACCATGAAGGGCTATCACGACTGCTCGCTCGGCATCAACCTCTTCAGTCTCGAGGTTCTGGACACCAAGAAGAACTTCGTCCGCAAGGCCGACATCCTCTCGAAGCGCACGGTGCGCCCCCAGGCGCCCCTCCCCGACCGTTCGGAGACCCCGGCTGATGCCCTGGCCGTCTCATATG
Source organism: Collinsella sp. AM13-34 (assembly GCF_003473055.1). NCBI lineage: Bacteria > Bacillati > Actinomycetota > Coriobacteriia > Coriobacteriales > Coriobacteriaceae > Collinsella > Collinsella sp. AM13-34. The sequence goes on from NZ_QRLE01000007.1 coordinate 41,342, forward strand.
ACCGTACGGGCGGCGTCGATCTGGCACTCATCGGGCGACTACTCGGCTGCAGCGTCGAAGATGCCGAGGAAAAGCTCGGAGACCTCATCGTCCGCGATCCGGTCACTTCGAGGATCGAGAGCGCCGAGGCATATCTTTCCGGCGATATCGGCGAGAAGCTCGATGCAATCCATACGATGCAAAAGAAGATAGAGAACGAGCGTTTTGATGCCGGGGAAAGCTCCTGGTTCGAATCTGTTTCGATCCCTCCCGTCCGCACTCCCGAGGCAAATGCGGAGGTGGTGAGAGCCGTTACCGTCCTCATGAAAAGCGGCCTGTGGGACACCTGCGTCCATCCCCTGACGGCCGACCGTGCCGTTATCGCCTCGGCGCATGTCGGCAGCCTCCCCGACAGCTGGCGCGACAGGTCGTTCAGCACGTGGACCGGAGAGGCGTTAATTGCCGCCCTGGGAGAGCTCGATGAGGGGGTTCGCATCTCCACCGTGCGCAGGAACGGCCACGCGGCAATAACGAACCCCCTCGTTGCAACGCTTGTCGAGAGATCGCTCGGATATCTGGCAAGTAAACGAGATTTCGCGACCGATGGTATGAACACGGAGGAGGTCCTCTGGCGACTTTCCAGGGATCCCCGCGTGGGCTCCGATGTTCTTGGCGTCGCACTTCACTGCGCCGATGCCGACAACACATATCAGACTCCCGATCCGATCAAAAACCTGGCGCGCGCGTATGGGATCTCTGATGCCCGGAAGTCGGAGCAGGAGCCCCTATCGAGTGTTTTGGCGGCTGCGATGAAGGCAGACCCCGTGCCGGCCGAATTCCTTATCTCGCTCGGCTATTGCCAGGCTGGTGACGAGGCCGTGGTGAGGACTACCCATGTCGACTGGATGGGCGACGTCGAGCAGGCCGTTCCCCATGAGGAGCTCGTCAACTCAGATGACCTTGCCGAGTACAGGGCTAGACGCGAGCGACATATGTCAGCTTTCGGCCTAACCGAGTCGGATGTCGAGAGGCTCGCCGCGCTGCACACCTGCGAAGAGAAACTGAAAGCCGTGCTTCCACGTGAGCTGGGTCCCGGAGAGATCGCGGCGACCCTAGGTTCTCCCTGGATTCCCCCCTCCTTCGTCATGAGCTTCATCGAGGAGGAGCTCGAGTTAACTGATGGTGAGATGACTGCGGCAAAGCAGAGGAAATTCGAGGTTTCTCATGAGCCTCGTACCGGAAAATGGCGCCTGACGGGAAACGCGACCGAGCTTTCGCTCGAGGTGCTGGCCAGATACGGGTGCAACAGCTATTCGCCGCTCAAGGTCATCTCGGCCGTCCTCAACGGCAGCGAGACGAAGCTGAACAAGACCGACCTGTCCACGGGCAAGAAGGTTCCCGACCCCCAGGGGACTAAGGCCGCATGGGACAGGAGGCGCTTGATTTCGTCGGCTTTCGAGAAATGGGTGTGGACAGACCCGGATCGGGCAAATGTTCTGTGCAAAATCTACAACGATAGGTACAACCGTCTTGCTCCAAGAACGTATGACGGCTCATACCTCACATTTCCCGGCATGAATCCCGACGTGGAGATGAGGCCGCATCAGCGTGCCGCCGTCGCTCGTGCTGGGCAGGCAGATGAGGGCACGCTTGTGGCTCATGTTGTCGGCGCCGGGAAAACCTATACGGGTATCGCCATGTGCATGGAGGCCAGGCGTCTCGGCCGGGCCACCAAGCCGCTTGTCGTCGTGCCGAAGCACTTAACCGAGCAGTGGGCATCGGATTTCGCCTATCTCTATCCTGGGGCGAGGGTGCTCTACATGCGTAAAACGGAGTCGGATTCCGCAGACGCGGCGAGGGAGTTCTTCGGCCGAGCGGCAAACGGCGACTGGGACGCCGTGATCGTATCGGGTTCGCGCTTTGATATGCTCGACCTTTCGCAGGAGCGAAAGGAGGTTTATCTCAAGCGCCGTAAGGAAGAATTCCTGCAAGCCAAAATGGATGCGCAGGCAAACGGCGGAACTTTCTCGGTTAAAAAGCTCCAGGAAGAAGTCAACGAAATCGATAAGAAGCTCGCGAAGCTCCATTCGTCCCCGAAGACCGAGGGGCTCTCATTCGAGGAGATTGGCTTCGACTATCTGTTTGTGGACGAGGCGCACATCTATAAGAATCTCCCCACGTATGGCCTGGTCGTCTCAGGAATGACCTCATCGAAGTCCAACCGTAGCGAGAGCCTGCTCGATAAGTGCACCTACCTTCGCGAGATCGGCCGTGGACGCAACATCGTGTTCGCCACGGGCACGCCCGTCACCAATACGATGGGCGAGCTGTACAACATGCAGCGCTATCTCGCGCCTAAGCTCCTTGAGCGACAGGGCCTGTCATCGTTCCCGTCCTGGGCGTTTACGTTCGGCACGATAGAGGACTCGATGGAGATTAAGCCTGAGGGCAACGGCTTCCAGCTGAAGCAGCGCTTCACGAAGTTCCATAACCTCCCCGAGCTCATGAGTGCCTATCGAACCTTTGCGGATATCGTCACGCAGGAGACCGTGAACCTCAAGGTTCCCGAATGCGAGGAGATCCATATCACCGTGCCCGCTACGCCCGAGCAGGTCGAAGAGGTCAAAAAACTCGGCATCCGCGGCGAGCGCGTCCGCGCCGGAACTGCCGATGACAACGATAACCTGCTTGCGATCACCGGCGACGGCATGAAGGTCGCCCTCGACCCGAAGCTGATGCACCCTGAGCTTGAGCCGATGGAGGGCGGCAAATGCGAGGCGTGCGCACGTGAGGTATTTAGAATTTGGGAGGAGACGGCCGACATGCGCGGCGCTCAGCTCGTCTTCTGCGACCGTTCGACCCCAGCCTCGGGAAAATGGAATATCCAGGATGATATGAGGCGACGTCTCATCGAGGCGGGAATCCCCTCCGAGCAGGTTGCGTGCGTCAGCGACGTCGGCAACGACCCGGAGAAGAAGGAAACGCTCTTCGAGAAGGTGCGTACGGGCGAGGTTCGCGTCCTCATGGGCTCGACCGAGAAGTTGGGTACGGGCACAAACGTCCAGACGAGGCTCGCGGCCATCCACAACCTCGATTGCCCGTGGAGACCTTCCGATTTCGAGCAGCGTCTGGGACGAATCAAACGCCAGGGAAACCTATTCGAGAGCGTGAAGGACTACAAGTACGTCGCCCAGGGAACGTTCGATTCCTTCCTCTATTCCACCGTCGAGCACAAGCAGCGTTTTATCGGACAGGTCTTCTCGAATAAGCCGTCCGTACGCAGCATGGACGACATCGATGAGACTAGAATCTCCTACTCCGACCTTGCCGCCGTGGCGTCCGGCAATCCCGATATCAAGAGGATCCAGGAGCTGAGAAGCGAGATCATGTCGCAGTCCATGCTCAAGCAGTCTCATGCCGAGATGGTGGCGGGCATGCGCAGCCAGATCGAATCTCGTTTTGCGCCTTCGGCCAAGCTCTGTCGTTGGCAATTCGAGCTGCTCGAACGCGATCACGATGTCCTCGAGCGCGCAAACAGGCAAAGGGAGCTCGAGAAGGGCACCGATATCGTAAGGGTATCGGTTGGCGGCGTCTCGGCGCAAAATCGTGCTAGTGCGATCGAGATGGTTCAGACGGCCGCCGCCGATTGCCCCATCGGTCCCATAAGGGCCATCGGAGAGTTCCGCGGTTTGGAGATTGTCGTGAAGAAGGAGCAGACTCTGCTCGAGCGCGGCGGCACCTTACGTTATGACCCTTTCATTGGTCTGAGGGTCAAGGGCGCAGTCGACGCGCACTGGTCGAAGCATATGCTGCCATCGGCTACTTCCGGCTCGCATACCGTGCTGCAGCAGATGGACGGCATTATCGAGAAGGATGCGGGCGGTCTAGATCGGGCAAGAGTCCTCATGGAACGCGCCGAAAAGCAGCTTGAGGATGCTAGGAGAATCGTTTCCGAGCCATGGGACGGTGAGGAGAATCTCAAGAAGCTGCAGGCCGAGCTTGCCGAGCTGGAGCAGAAGGAGCTGGAAAAGGGTCGGGAAGAGTCAAGCGGAGATGATGGCCAGGACGAGGGCGGCCATGCCATCACGGAATCTCCCGTCAGTGTTGAGGGGCAGGACGGGGACGAACATCCCCGCGCGAACGGCCATGGATTTTAAACGACAGGCAAAATCGGCTTCCAGAGGCTTTGATCGTTTGGATGCTATTGGACCTATTGAGGTTGAATGAGATTGGAGACGGGATGGACGTAGGGAAAAGTCTCGCCGAATCGATTGAGGGGGCCACGACGGCCTACTATCGGGATGGCGGTGGCACCGAGACGGGGATTGCGGTCGACGAGAGGCTGGTCGAGGCGCTCAAGCAGGCCTATATCGCCGCCTATGCCCGAAATGACGGCGGTTCGCTGGATACCGTGAGAAATGAGCTCGCGGAGTTCGGTGGAAGGGGGCCGACGACCAATGAAATCTGCGAGGCCGCCATCGCGCTCGCAGGCAAGCAGGCAAAGCAGGATGCGGGTGTCATCTCCCGCATGTTCAAGCTGCAGGCCGCATCGCTTGCTGAGGAGTACGCGCCCGCGCTCGTCAGGACCTTCGATGCGGAGCGCGCGCAGAAGGCCGATCGCGGCATTGCGGTAAACGAAAAGGATGCGCTAAAGCGAACGAGTATTAGGAGGAGCTGAAATGTACCTTGTCGATGACTACGGAGAGCCTTATGTCACCTTATTTAGTGTGCAGTACACGCCTCAGTACAGTGACTATCCTTGTCGGCCCCATGACGCCTGTTTCAAACTCAAGAGGGATCCGAAAGGCCGCGAGGGCGTTTTCATCCAGCCCTTCTCACGCGGTGGCATCTCACCCGTGGCCCACGTCTCGCATGAGGTGGAGGCCGCCCTTGCACTCGGATGGCCTGAGCTTTCGCCCAACGGTTATGTAGTCGAATTTCCCGGCCATTATGATGGCGCCAAGGAAATCGGGAGCTTCAGTGCCGGACACGAAAGCCTGATGGAGCTCCCGATTCTCATGGGCATCCTCGAGCTCGAGGGGATGGTTGAGAACGACGAGCGCGACTCGCTTTTTGGCGCGCTCTTGGTTGACCATGAGGCCAGGGAGATTAGGGTCGAGGTTCCTGAAGATATCGATATCGAGTTCAGATATTGGCTCAGGAATAACGGATCGCGCCCTGTCTCATCCAAGGAGATGCCGACGATTCCCGTTGCCCGCGATCCGAACCGAATCTCCGACGAGGCAGCCGCGATTCTCTCGGAGAAGACGCCAGAGCGCTTCTTGAGGCCGCTACTGGACTCGAAGATCTTGCGTGACGGAGCCTCGCCCTCAGATGTCGCGGCGCTGAGGTCGGGCCTTGATGGCCTTTTGGGTCATGGCGTCGCCGGTACGAAAAGCCTTACAAAATCGCTCGAAATGAGAGAGCGTTCATCACACCATTAAACGTTTCGCCAGACTGAAAGCCCCTGTCCAGAGCAGGGGCTTTCCATAATTCATGAGCTTGGTAAAACATGTAATCGAAAATTACGTTGTCACGTTATTACGTAGTTACTTTATGTCGCAGTTACGTTATCGGGTAGTTCCGATTTTGTGCAGTCGCGTAGTTACGTTATTCGAAAGTTCCGTTATCAGGCGGTTCGGCTGTTGCTATGGACAGGCATGTCACCTGCTGGCACCAAATGGTCTCGCGCGATAGTTACGGCAGTGAGATTCTTATCTCATGCCAGCCCCTGGAAGAAAAGGTCAAATCGATTGGCTCTGCTAGGACAGGATTAGCATATTGGTGTAAGTGGAAGTTGGAATACCAGATTGAACGGAGCGAACTTGAACGGTTCCTGCAAGGGGATTTCGAGTTTTGTTCGCAAGTCCATCGTGCTTGCCTGCCCCATTGGCTTCGAAAAAGGCAGCCAGTCCAAGGCGGGTGCCGCTGCGGTGGATGTCCCCACGGTCAGCTACGATTATGTCGGGTGCCCTGCGGGCCACCGTGTGGACTTCACTTTCGTGCCCAGGGGGATTTCGCATCTTGGGACGCCGCTGTAGCACTGTCAGTTTCTACGGGCGCATGCTTGGGGTAATCGGTATAAGAGTTTTAGATATGCGCGGGTGGGAAGAAATCTCGCATGATTAGATTGGAATCCGGTATGGATAAAGCCAAGGGAGCAGATATCGGAGAGCTCGGGTTCGACCCCGCAACCTTCGCCACGGCGCTCATGACGCTCGAGGAGTTCAGATCGAAGGACAGGGTGATCTGGGCGGGTCTCGATATCGGCGTGGCCAGTACTGGGCTGTGTCTGGTCGATGTCCGCAACCATGAGATCGTCCTGATGGCCAGCCACCTCTTCAAGTCGCCCGTCGTCGACAAGAAGAAGGCGACCGCGGCGCCCGAGAGTCTGGCGTCGGTAAGGCGTGGAGCCCGCTCGGTCCGTAGGAACATCATGCGCGAGGGGCGGCGTAAGAAGGCCATCAGGGCTGCGTTAGCTGATTTTGACCTCATTCCCGCCGATACTGACGGCGAGTGGTTTAGCGCACGCCGCGACGAGCGTACGGTCGTCAGGCTGAGATCCAAGGCTCTCGGTTATCTGCTGAACTCCCGTGAGCTCGCCCGCGTGCTGTACTCATTCGCGAGCCATCGCGGGTATATCGACCACGGCAAGTCCGATAAAGAGGACGATGCCGGCAAGGTCAAGAAGGCACTTGCCGCGAATCACGCGGCGCTCGCCGATGGTGGCTGCAAGACCTTCGGGCAATACCTTGCCGGACAGCCGCGCTCGCGCAACAGGGCCGGCGACTATAGCTATACGGCAGACATCGGCATGACTGTCGACGAGGTTCGCACGATCTTCACACGCCAGCGCGAGCTAGGCAGCGAAATCGCCAGCAAAGCGCTTGAGGAGCGCTATATCGCCGAGCTGACGTGGCTCACCGATACGAGTAAGCGTGACAGGTCGACCTACCTCAAGGTGGGTTTCTGCACCTACCTCGGCGCGCCGTACAGACGCGGGGCCACTTCCACAATCTCGTTCGAGATGGTACGTGCACACCAGACGCTTTGCAACACGGTCATCCTGCATGCCGACGGCACCTCGTCCACCATCCCGGGCGACATCCGCATCGAGATCGTGAGGGAGCTCTTCGACGTGAAGAGATCGGTGAAGCCGTTGAAATGGTCGGGGCTGCGCCGCAGGCTGGGGCTCGCTGAGTGCGATTCGTTCAAGGGGCGTCCCGCCGAGGAGGAGAAGCGCGACTGCATCGCCCTGCCGGCCTGGGCCGTGCTTTGCTCGGGGCTCTATGAGAATCATCGCGATCTGCTCGAGCGGCTGCATGACCATATCGACGACGCCGACGCGGTCTGCTCGGCGCTTACCTTCGCATCGTCGGCGGCATCGCTTGCCGGGCGGCTCGCCCCGCTGGCCCTCACCGACGACGAGGTCGAGGCTATCATCGACCTACCCTATTCGGCGCGCCTGTTCTCGGGCTATGCGAACGCGAGCCCGGAAGCCCTCCAGATGCTACGCGGCACGTTCGAGGATCCCCGCGTCACATCACTCAGACAGGCCGAGGAGGATTCCGGCCTCGCGCAGGCGCGTGCCATGCTCGCCGAGGAGCGCGGTGGGTCGGCCGACGGGCTGCTGTGTGCCTTCTCCGATTACGACCCGACGTGCAGGAACCCCGTTGTGCTCCGCGCGACGGCGCAGGTGCGGCGCATGGTCAACTCCGTCATAAGACACTATGGGCTGCCGGATGTCATCCGCGTCGAGGTCGCCCGTGACCTCAAGCGCTCAAAGCACGAGCGCGAGATCGTTGCGGAGAGCAACAGGGCGAGGCTCGAGCTCAACGAACAGGCCAAGAGGGATATCATCGAGTTCCTTGGGCTTCCCGACGACCACCATGTGCGCGGCCGGGACCTCGCCTTGGTCAAGCTCTACCGCGAGCAGGGCGGCAAGGACCCGTATACGGGCGCCGGCATCGACTTTAGGCGCATGCTCGAGGAACACGGATACGCCGAGATCGACCATATCCTGCCGGTCTCGCGCACCTGCGACGACTCGCAGGCAAACAAGGTACTCTGCCTCACCAAGTCGAATAGGGACAAGTCGAACCGCTCTCCCTACGAGTGGATGACCTCTGGTGAAGCCTCGGCGCCTGATTGGGGCGAGTTCTGCGGCAGGATGGAGCGCTGGGCGAAAATGTGCGAGACCAGGCGGTACGCCCGAAAGAAACTCGCCAACCTTACCTGCGAGAACCTTGCCGAGCGCGCCGATAATTTCATTGACCGCAACCTCAACGACACGCGCTACATGTCCGTAGCGCTCGCCAAGTGGCTAAGGGAGTGTCTGCCCTTTACTAAGGACGGGCATGAGCATGTGTTCTGCGTAGCCGGTGGCGCGACCGCCCTCATGCGCAGTGTCTGGAACATCGGTATCACCGGGCCAGACGGCAAGAAGAACCGCGAAGACGATAGACACCATGCGGTCGATGCCGCGGTCATCGCCTGCTGCACCCCCGGCATCGTGAGGAACGTGGCGCTGGTCAACGAGGGCCATGCCCGCGCCGACGTGCGTCAGCGGCTTTTCAGCGACTCGCTTCCCTATCCGGAGTTCAAGGAGCAGGTAGATGCCTGGATCCCGTGTATCGTGCCGACGCTCACACTTCCGAACACCGTCACAGGCAGCGTGCTCAAGGACACGGTCTATCCTTATCTGGGTCGCGACGAAGCCGGCAAGGACCTCTACATCACCGTCAAGAGGGACAAGGACGGCAGGATTGTCGAAAGGAAGGTCAACAAGGCCACCACGATGTGGAAGGACGGACAGGGCGGTTGCCGGGCCTATGGGTCCATGTGCGCCCTGGAGGCTGTGTTCGACGCCTCGGCCGGCAAGCGCGGCAGGTGGTCATTCGACCCAGTCTACTGCATCGATATCCCACACCGTGATGCTGAGAGGCGAACCATGAGGGCGTTTTCCAAGGAGAAGGCGATTGATCTGTGGGATACGGTCGCGGTGCCCGAGGCCGCGCCGCGGATGACGATCCGGCGCGGCGATGTGCTCGTGTGCGACGGGAAGGCCGCGAGGTTCCATTGCTTTGATATCTCTGTCAATGCCATCAGGTTATTCTCTCAACGCGGCGGTAAACAGCTCCAGGCAACCGGTCCTCTTTCTGCCGAGGCATTCCCGCCTCCGTCGAAGTGGGGCGAGGGCGTCAGGATCATGCAGGAGGACTGCCTTGGTCTCTGCTGGCTGTCGTTCTTGGCACAGCGGGCCGTGGACGCGCAGATGGAATAGCAGTTGCGAGGGGAGTCTTTCGGCCTCCCCTCTTTTCTTTGCTAGAATTCCAGGAAGAGTTGGCCTGTGCAATCCATCCTGGTTCGCCCCTGCGGGCGTGTCTCGACCAGAATCTCGCGACCAACGTACTGTTTCTCCGTCAGCTCTATGGCCACAACGCTGCCGGCGGGCGGGATATGATCGCGCAGGCGGTCCCTGTGGGCCGCCGCGGACGACCTCGACAGCAGGCTCCTTGTGTAGATGCTGTTCTGCTCGCGCATGTAGCCGTCGTCTTCGAGAAACCTCTTGAACCTGATATAGCGGTCCTTGTCTCGCTTCGTCTTTGTCGGCAGATCGAACATAACGAGCAGGCGCATGATTCTCATATCCTTCCCCTCGCCCTCATTCTGTCCACTGACTCCATCTCGAGCCCGATGAGCTCGGGCGTCAGCAGCATGTCGGCATCCCTCAACTCGAAAGCGCGGCGCAGGGACTCGCTGAAGACTTCCACCGCCACCTGAATCGGGCATTCCGCCCCGTCTATGCGCATGAGCACCGATGTCACTGCCGTCAGCTTTGCCTTGTCGGCCGGCGTCAGCGGGCCAAGGATATTTTCAGTGACCACCAGGAGGTCCACAGCCGCGCGGAAGGGCTCTATCATGTCATCGACCAAGTTGAAGGCGTTATCGGCGCTGTGATGGTGAATGCCGCGCGAGACGAGCCAGCCGTGTGAGACCGCACACTGGGCTATACCCGCCCTCACAACGGCGTAGCCGTAATCGAGTGGGGCGGCCATGGGCCCTTTCCTTCTCGTTCCATACGGAAGCATCGCGGCGAAGTAGTCGGCAGCCGCGGGCGCCTCCCGGTACGTCCTGTCGTTGCTATGCACCTCGGCGGCATAGCCCCTGACCTTTGCCACGACGGCGGCATCACCGCCTGCAAGCTCGAGGGCCCTGGCCTGGTTCAGGATCTTTGAGACGACAATTTTCTTCCACAACTGGTTGCGCAGCGGTTTCGGAATGGCAAGCTGGTGCTCGACGATCTCCGCATGGCGCGAGTGGGCACCGAGGGGCAGGCATAAGCCGTTTGGCATATGGTCCCTCCCGCAGTACATCACGCCTATCCCTGCGTCGTTCATCTCGGAAACCAGGGCGGACGTCATCGTTATCTGCGGGCTGTCGATAATCACCACCCAGATATCGGATAGCGGGATCTGGGCTAACATTGTATCACTGCACGATTTGGGATCCTTCTCGCGGATAATCAACCTGTTGTCACTCAGGCTCAAGTGCCTGGGATTCCGTATCGTGACCGTTTGCTTCATAAGCGGTCCTATCTGTTGAAACTATGACAGGAGGGCCGTCCGTTCTCCCATTAAGTCTATCGGCTATGATAAAGATCACCAACGTTACCTTATGTATCTGTTACAGCTTGATAGATGGCAACGAGTAACGTTTGGGCAAGAGGGCCCGTTAAAGACGGGTCACTCGCGGAGTATATCCCGCAGGGTGCTTTTCGCACTCTGCGGGTGATCTCCTTTTCCCTCCTTTTTTCAGAAAAGAGCGCTGGAACGACGATAAATTGATTAATTTTCGACTTTTTTACAATTTGAAAACAGAAAGCCCCCAGTTAGGGGGCTTTTTTCGTGAGTAGATATTGTAACAGCTTGATAGATGGCAACGCGCTAGGGCCTTACCTGTACGAGGATTCTGCCCCCAAAAATTGTAACAGCTTGATAGATGGCAACGCGCTAGGGCCGCATGACTCGAACACCAACGCAAACGATTATTGTAACAGCTTGATAGATGGCAACGCGCTAGGGCAGAAACATGTCGTCAACGACGAGCCTTTGGATTGTAACAGCTTGATAGATGGCAACGCGCTAGGGCCCTACATTGTCGATACACTCGAGTTAGACCATTGTAACAGCTTGATAGATGGCAACGCGCTAGGGCATTCAAGGTATCATTAACGGGGTATTTCAGATTGTAACAGCTTGATAGATGGCAACGCGCTAGGGCCTTCTGCCTGGCGAAGATGTTTTTATTCCGATTGTAACAGCTTGATAGATGGCAACGCGCTAGGGCGGTTCGGCAAGCGGCGGGACGGCTTGAGGAATTGTAACAGCTTGATAGATGGCAACGCGCTAGGGCCCTTTTGGGAGCGTCAATCGAATCGCAGGGATTGTAACAGCTTGATAGATGGCAACGCGCTAGGGCTTACACTACCTTTCCATTACGGCGATATTAATTGTAACAGCTTGATAGATGGCAACGCGCTAGGGCTCTAATGCCGCTGGTATTCCTAATGACAGCATTGTAACAGCTTGATAGATGGCAACGCGCTAGGGCTTTGGTTGTGCGGCGAACCGAGCGATAGCCATTGTAACAGCTTGATAGATGGCAACGCGCTAGGGCCGGTGAATCTAGTTGCAAACTAACGTTAGTATTGTAACAGCTTGATAGATGGCAACGCGCTAGGGCGTTCGATCTTAACGCAATCGAGGTGAATGTATTGTAACAGCTTGATAGATGGCAACGCGCTAGGGCTTTCGGGTGCGCTCCCTTGTCGTCCTGTTGATTGTATCAGCTTGAGGAATGGCAACGCGCTAGGACAAGCTGTCACCATGGCCCACGCCGACCGCGTTAGGCTCAATGAGGAAATCAAAGCCAGGAAAAAGCGCCTGCGGGTCCTTCGCGCGGAGATGCAGCAGGATGGTGCCGCCCTCGAACAGCTGAAACGTGAGGTCGCGGAGTTCGAGCGTCAGTGCGGACGTATTGAAAAGGCCAAGCGCTGTCGCGTTGCTATGACCACCGTCGCCGCGACCGCGGCGGCCCTGTGCCGTGTGGACATGGCTGCCACGGATCAGGTCGATACCCGCGCCGAGATGGTCACCCAATCCGACGAGCAAATCGCCGCACTTGACCTCAAGATTCGCCAGCTGCAGGACAGCTACATCGACCACGCGGCCTATCGGTGGTGTGTCCTAGGGTTCGTCCCGATCGTAGACGCGCGGTGGAAACCCGTCGCCTATAGCCATAGCGATTCGACCTAGTATTACTGCTCGAAACGGGACGTGCGCTATGAACCGGACCGCGCTAAAAAGCCGCAGAAAACGGAGCCGCGGGAGTACGACCGCCCGACGGAAGGCCCTACGACAGCCACCCTTGGTGATAAGCGTAAAATAACGGGGAGGGTCAAAAACCCTCCCCGTTTCGTTAACGGTGTCGACCAGCCTACCTGCGAGTCCTGTAGACCTTGCTTCGGTGGTCAACATCGACAACAAGGATGACGAGAACATCGTCCTCGATATCGGCGACTATCCGATAGTTACCGACCCTATAGCGCCAGAGACCTGACTTGTTCTCGGTCAATCCCTTTCCATGCTTCTCGGGTCTTCGAGCTGTGAAATCTCATGAAGTTTCGCCACGATCCTCCTGGCGATCTGCTTGTCCAGCTTCCTCATCGAGCGCTGGACGTCCTTGTCGATCTCAATCTGCCAGGCCAAGGCTTTCCTCCAGCTCGTCGAGCGTCACTGTCTCAAGCCTGCCAGCCCGGTAATCCTCGACCTTCTTCAATAGTCCGTACTCGTACTCAAGCCTGTCAATCTCGGCAGCGAGTGCTTCTGTCATGTAGAAAGTCTTCGTGCGTCCCGTTGATTTCGCCAAACGGTCGTACCTGATTGCTAAGTCCTCGGGCAGGCTCAATGTCGCGGTAGCAGTTGCCATGACGCACCTCCCAATCACTCGTATAACGTGCTTTACTTTCTAGCACATCGCTTGCCGCAGGAGTGTACAACAATACCTATATTGACAACATGCGCCGTGTGAAGGAAGGGCCTTAGCCCTCGGGGGCGTCTGGTTGAAAATGAACAATAAAAGACGGCACCCGGTTGATTCTGCCCATCTTGAATCGCCAATCTTGTAAGAAACATAGAGAACCGGGGAGGGTCAGTCGCTCTGCTAGAATTGTCCTCGCTGTCGGCAGCCCTCGTGCCGGGCAGAGCCCTCCATTCGATGGGAGGTGATGCCCATGACCGATTTCACCGAGCTCGTGAAGCTCCTGACCGCTATGGTCTCGCTCCACACGGCCCTTGTCGGCCTTTCCAAGGCACTCAAGCAGGGCTCGAAGCCCAAAAAGAAAGGCCACCGTCGCTAAGACGATGACCCAACATCATTAAGCAACGGCTCTGCCCAGCTCTCACAACTTGGGCTGCCGTCGGCATCATTCTACCCTCCTGACAAGGAGTCTGTCCATATTTCAAAAAATCAATTCGCGTCTGCTATCGAAGCTATCGAAGTTCATTCATCGTCCATACGTTTTGGAACTGTGCTTATCTGACAATTGAGTTCTGCAGTCGCTGGCTCGTCTAGAATTGACGGGATGGCGCATTCCGTGCGCGGGCGGCCGACAATTCGATTGGAGGCTTCCCTATGCTAAAGATCCTTGATGCGCTGGCCGCCCTTGCGACGGTCGGCACGTTCGTCATTGCGTTATTCGATTCGTATGATGTTCGAGTTAAGGTCCGTAGGCGTACGCGCGGTGCGGACGGTGGACGGCATTTGCGCAGCAAGCGCAAATAAGAATGCCCGGGGTGGAGCCCGGGCATTTAACCAAAACTGAAAACTAGGCCGCCCGCGCTCCATGTTGCTTACACGGGATGCGTCGTCTTCAACAGCCATTTTACCCTCTTTAGGCAGATAAAACCACCGTATGTTCGGGCTCTCATGTGAGATCATCCATCGTTCATACAATGCGGACTATAACGACGGTGCCACTCAGGGCATGTAGTCGACAACTGCACAATTACGTTATGCATACTTACACTTTTGAGAAGTTACGGTATTACGCAACCGTGCTATTACGTAATTGCACTATGCCGTAGTTACGCAATTACGCAGTTCGGGTGTTGCCAGTATTCAGCGGGGTTCGACAAAAGCGCCGCCTGTGGTAACCGGTGATGGTGCCGCTGCGAACGGTCGGGTTGACTCTGCGAAGGTTATATCCGCGGCATGTTTTTGTAGACGCCCTGGCGGTGGCCGACTCTCACCACCTCGATTACGGCCTTCCCATCTTCGATCCTCCCCAGGATACGGTAGACCCCGACTCGCCAGCGCCAACCGGAGTCGGTACCCTGAAGCTGTTTCCCGTTCGGTGCGAGACGTGGGTCTTCGCATCCATCAAGATGTTCTTGGACCCAGGACAGGATGATGAGCCGCTGCTTTTTCGGAATCTTGAGAAGTTGCTTGGCCGCGGCCTTGGACCACTCGACACTGAAGCTCATTCGGCCTCCATGGCCATGCGCATGACGTCGTCCATCGAGTAACGGGTACCGTCATCTTCCACCAACGCCTCGTTGTATGCCTTGATATCGGCTGCCTCCTCGACCTTCTCTAGGGCGGCACTCCTCACGAATTCAGAAAAGGACATGCCGAGGACGCTCGCATAGGACTGAATCCAGTCCTTCTCTCCCTCGTCGAACCTGATGGCGGTCGCGCTCATGGCCATGGTTGCTCCAATCAACGTAACACGATGTAATACGATGATTATACCCGTTCGTTTCGGGGACAGTCATAAAATGCGAGGCGTAACGGCTGCCTGCACGTTTAATCAATGCGTTTTCACTTGCATTGAAAAGAAAATTGGGGAGGTGTGGTGCCTCCCCCTTCAATATTGAAAAGTTGCGTTTATACGTAATTACGTTATTGCACAGTTATGAAGCAGCGTTCATACGTTGTTGCGTAGTTACGTTATGTCGTAATTCGACTATTGCCGATACGATGGCTCGGCTATGGAGACCACCCGTCATCCGGCCTGTCGTCATCCATGTCATGGACCACGTACCAGCTGTTGCCGTGGTGGCAGATGTCGCGCAGGGTTCCATCCCCCATCTTCACGCGCCAGCTCTCGCACACGCGCCCCTTCCCCAACACCCACGATCGCGTCTCGTGCCAGCCGACCTCCGCGAAGGGGAAGATCCTGCCGTCGTACCATTTGATACCCCAAGGCACGTACTCCCCATCCGGCCGACACTCGACCAGGGCCGTCACGAGCCTGATTGACTTCTCCCCCACGCCGCCTCCTTATTCCTATTTACGAACGAACGCGTGTTCTATTATCACACAACCAATAGAGCGGATGCTGGACATCTGCAAGACGTGGCATTGCGGGCCGAGGTGTCACCAGATGGCACCAAACGGCCCCGCGCAAGAGCTCCAACGGTGGGACTCTTATCTCATGGAAATCCCTGGGAGAAAGGGCTGAACGATTATGGCAAAGAAAAAAACTGAGAGCATACTGGTTCCGCTGCTGCCACGATTCGATTCTACGAGCTTTTATGATCCGTATCCCTTGAGGACATCGGTTGGCAAGATGACCGTTACGAGAGACGATGCGTTCCCGGGGACAATTCGATTTGAGAATTTCGTTTCTTTCAAGGACGAAGCACTAATCGAGTCAAAGGTATTTGAAACTCTTCTAACGTTCCTGGGAAACACCACATCAGCCGGCTATGTCGTCAGCGTGGATTATGACCGAGATCATCCGAGTCCTCTTCGCAAAGGTGAGACTCGCGCCAAGGACGACAAGGGCCTGCCCCGAGGGTTTGAAGCGGAGCAGCTGGAACTCCCCATCCTCGCCTGCGCTCTTAAAACTTACGACATCGCGGTAGATATGCCAGCCGAAGCTCTTTGCTACGGCAAGTTATATCGGAGGAATCAAACTTACTATATTGATCAGCCCCGCAGGGGTGGGGCCAGTGAAGATCGTCTGGAGACCGAAGGCCTAAATATTAAAATCATGCCGGATCGCAAGGTCACGGAAGTCTGCTGTGAGGAACGTGAAATAGTCAACCACCTGGCGGGGCTGCAAAGGCTTGCGGTTTTCAGCCCTGTTTACGCGGAGGAGTTGCTCGGCCCCGCCGACGGAAATGTGGTTACCGTCCAGGAGAGAGTCGAGCTTGTCCTGGGCGCCGGCTCCTCACCCGATTTCATACGCAAAATGAATGAGGCCGGCTTCATCTCGGAGGGGGTTCCTGCTCAATACCGTGATTCGATTCTCAGGAAAGCGCGTGAGCTTTTCGATACCGACCTCGAGTTATGGGATCAGCGTGTCGCGCCGATGTTCAAGGAGCATCTGGACCTGAATATGCCCTGGGTCGCAGGGGATTTCTATGGCAATCCGAGAAAGGCTGAGCTCAAGTGTGAGCAGGACCCCCGAGAAGGGTTTGTTTCGGAGCTCGCCCGTGCCCTGTCCGTATATAGGCCGGAATAGCCATGAGTGCGCAGGTGCGCCCATCGGGCAGCTTTCCGGTTCCCTATGGCCATGAGAATCATTTGGAGCGAAAATGACTCCCGTTACGGTCAGCCTCGTGGAGAGGCCCGGTCGGGAGCCGAAGTTCAGGTGGATCGAGCTTTCCGACGGCCGCAGGTTCCAGGTCCGCTCCACGGGCGCATCTGTCCCCTGTCCCGGGCGAAAGACGGGCCACATTGCCCGTATCTGGAGCGTTGAGATAGAGTGGAAGGGCAGGCCCGTCCACCGCTTCATCGTCAGGGACAACGATGAGTACTTTATCGTGCGCTCGGGAGAGGACTCCTAGAGGGACGCATAGTCCAGGTGCGAGATCGGATAGGTGTCCTCGTAGACGTAGTCCGACGAGTTCGATGATTTTATCTTCACCTTCACGGGCTGCCCCTCATCCACTAGGAGGAATGCCTTGCACACCGAAATCGAATAACCGGGCTCGAGTGTCTTCATCGTGTTGGGATCGCTATATTTCGTGCACTGGGAGAGCTTCACGCCGTTTTGGTAGCACGAGACGTATGACATCGGCGCCCGGCTGTCATGGTCGAGGTCGTTCTCGAATTTCATGCCGACAAGGAGGAACCGGTACTCCTTGCCGCTCGAGTCCGTGGCGACCCTCTTGTAGACGCCATCGACCGAAAGACCCCTGGAAGCATCGGATGAGCTCGTGTCGCCTATCCCTCCAAAGGAAAACGCCTCGTCCTCGCTCTTCTCGGAGTCCTTATTCTTCTTCGAATCGTCCGATCCATTTGCCTTCTTTGAGCCGCTGCATCCCGTAAGGGCCAGCGAGGCCATGGCGGCCAGAACGGCCCTCCTGCTGACGTTGACGATATCCATGAGTTACCACCCATCAATCAATTTAATATCACAACCGATAGAGCACGTATCCCCTGCCGTTTGCCGCCTTATCGGCGCCGGGGCAGGCTTTTCCAAAGCGTTTTACGTTGGAATCCCGCACGATCGCCCACGTCCAGCCATCCTCCTTAAGGACCCCGTAGCCCCCTTCCAGACTGTCAACGTAGGCGCGGTAGTCGTTTGCCTTGCCGGTACTGGAGATCGCCTCAGACCAGATCTCGGGACGCATGTCGTAGGTCACGGGCACCCTCGCCCACTCGAGGTAGTTCATCACCGTGGCGTCCTCGGACCATATGCGGCCCGGGTTGTCACCCAGGGCCTCGACGATCTGCGCCATATCCGAGTCGATGCCCCTCCATCCGGTCTCGACCCCGCGGGTTTCCGAATCAAGCGAGTTAAGGCCGCTATTGACGATGGAGAACGCTAGGATGAGGACCATAACGGCTCTCCCGGCAATCAGCAGGCGATGCGCCCGGGGGCCGATTGTGTCGCTCTGGTCGACGGATGCGGCGACAACGAGAAACGAAACCGTCCACGTTATCCAAAGGCACCTGACGGCCAGTGCTCCGGCGATTGCAGACGCCGCCCAAAAGGCCAGAAGCCAACTGGGCGGGAACCGCCGGGCAAGGCAGCACGATACGAAGGCCACAAGGATTGAGGCGCCCCAGAACAGGGCCGCTGCAGGCATTACCCAAACCGGATTCAGCTCTAGGATGACCCCGCCGTAGGATGCGGCCCCGAGCGAGCGGAGCATATAGAGCGACCCGTCGATACAATACGGGTTTACAAGCGATTCCGCGGACATGCCGGCAACCGCCGCAAGCAGGGGCAGCCTGGAGCGCCACCATGCGCGAAGCGTCTCGGCGGTCGCCTGTGTCGAGATCTCGCCCTTTTCGGGGAGCAGGAAGCATGCGGCGGCGGCCGACGGCAGGGGCCAGAGCGCGGCCTGCAGGTTCACGGAGAGCAGCGACACGATCGGAAGCGCCAGAAGGCATCGCGGGTTAGCGCTTTGTCGCCATTCCAGGCAGATGGATATGGCGACGAACAGCAGCGCCGCCGTCCAGATTGACGGACGGATGGATAGATATGAGGCCATGAGGGAAAACCCTAGCGCGCCGATCAGCAGTGGCACCCATGGATGGCGCGGGACTCGCGCCAGCCGGCAGACGGCGCCGGTATAGGTACACAGTGCCAGCGCGGCGGGAATCGCCACGGAGACGGCGACACCGGTGTAGCCAGCCACCTTCCAGCACAGATAGAGCCACGCGTCGTGGAGCCACTGCTGGAGCACGATGCCTTGGCCCTCGACTGCGGTGAAGGGGTTCGTTGTCGGGATGCCGGATTCGACGACCTCGCGCCCCGAGGCGAGAAGAAACCAGCCGTCGGTATCCAGCGTCCCGGCCGACCTGATAGCAGGGATCATGGCAATGATTGCTATGGATAAGAGAAGGGCGAGCGCCGTGCAGGCCCCATGAACGAGCCTTTCTGCATCAATTCGCATCAATCGAGTCTCCTGATCAAGAGAGGTCGGTCTGACTCGGTGAACGTACCGGGTGCGACCTCGATGCCCCCGACTGCCCCTCGTGGCGCGAAGAGGATGCGCCAGGGGGCAACCGAGCCATCGAGCGAGACGACGGGCCAGGATTGATTCGATGGGTCGAAACGGCCTATCCAGCACACATCGACCGGGATGCGCATGAACAGGGTGTGAAGGGACCTGCCCCTCGCGTAGACCGTTCCGCAGGACTTTTCTATCGACCTTGCGCCCATATACCCGATGGCTTTGTCCCTGAAGGTCCTGGCGGCCCTCAGGGACAGCGGGACTTCGGCACCGGACCTGGTCGTGGCCACGCAGGGGATATCGTATTTGAAGCTCATTGGCCGTCTCCTACATGAGGGAGGTGAACGTCTGGGCGATCTGCGCAACCACGGGCGCCAGGACGACAATCAGAAACACGGGCAGGATGAACAGGATGATCGGGAAGAGCATCTTGGAGCTCAGTTTTTCGATCTCGGACTCCACCTTGAGGCGACGATGCTCGCGGACGGTCTCGGCCTGGTCCCGGATGATGTCGACCAGCGAGCCGCCCGCGCGCTCTGATTGAGCGAACGATGCCGCGAAGATGGTGAGGGATGGCACCCGCGCGCGTTCCGCGAAGCGCAGGAGCGCCTCGGTGCGAGATGAGAAGCTGGCTTCGTTGGCCACGCGCTCGAAGCCGCGCGCAATGGCGCCGTCCATCCTGCTACCCACCGTATGGAGGGCAAAGTCGATGGACGAGCCCGCCGACATGCAGATCGCGAGAAGGTCGAGGGCGTCGGGGAGCTGCCTGTCAAGCTCATCGCGCCATTTCGAGCGCTCGTTGAAGAGCCACAGCTGCGGCACCGCGAGCCCCATGAGGACCATCGCGGCGAAGACGCCGAGGCCCTTGGGGCCGCCGATGAAGACCGAGGCGATGAGGCCGACCGCGATGAACCCTGCGGCGCTCGCGACGCGGAAGGCCCAGAAGGTCGCCGGCTGCATGGTGAGGCCGGCGCGGTCGAGGGAGTCCCGCGTGGATTCCATGACCGAGCGTGAGATCGGCGCGAGCTGCGATACGACGTCGGACACCTTCTCGGCGATGCCGGGAAGAGTCGAGGACGATCCCTCGTCAACAGGCGACTCGAGTTCGAAGATCCGCTTGAGGGCGATATCCACGCCAAGGCCCGCGACGACTCCGAAGAGAAGGAATATAAAGCCGGTCGTTATCGTTTCGAACATCTGAGCTCCCTTAGTCGTACCTGATGTTGCTGATTTGCTTGAGGACCAAGAAGCCCACGATATCGAGAACCGCGCCGACGGCAAGGCACGCCCACCCCGCGGGCGTCATGAAGAACTCACGGTGGATCTCCGAGCTGAATGACATGAGCAGCAGCATGACGACCGGCGCGAAGCCGACGAGTTTCGCCTCGAATCGTGCCGAGGACGTCTTGGCCTCTGCCGAACGCTTGGCCTTTACCTTTGCACGGATGGCCTCGCCCACTCGCTCAGTGATCTCGGAGAGCGAGCCGCCGGTCTGCTGGGATACGGAGACGGCCGTGGAGTAGAGTCTTAAGTTCGAGCTTTCAGTTCTCTTGGCCATGTCGTCGAGGGCCTGCTCGATGGGGCGGCCGTTGCGCAGGTCGCGTTCGAGGATGGCGAACTCCGATTTCAGGGGTTCTGCCATGTGTTCGGCGACAGGTGCGACTGACTGCGCGACTGAGGCGCCCGTGCGCAGGTTCGACGCGATCAGGGGCATGGCCTCACCGAGTTGCTCCTCGAAAAGGCCCTGCTCCGCTCCGCGCTTTAACCTAACCCAGATCGGAAATGCCGCGATGCCGAGCGGGAGTGCGGCAAGCGCACCCACCGCCGAACCGGTGGCGAGGATAAGCACGGAAGGGGCGAAGGCGATAACGGCCCAAAGCTGCGCGGCCTCGGAGACCGATAGCTGGGGAGCAGCTCCCTGGCACACGCGACGGAGTGTGCCGACGAGTCGGTTCCCGCCGGCATCTTCGGTTGGGTTCTCCGGGATGGGGCCGGTTTCCGCGCGCTCGCGCTCGACGCGCAGCTTTCTGGCCGTCAGGAACAGGACTATTCCCATAAGGAGCGCCGGCAGCGCGGGGATGAGGGCCGCCGGGGTTATCTGCCCGCTCATCGACGGAACCAGAAGTCGTCGTCGACGTATACGCCGCGCGCGAAGAGCTTTTCGCGATGCGCCGGGGTGATGCGCTCGCCGGTGGGCATGAACTCGCCGAGAACCTTGCCGTCCTCGGAGAAGCCAGTCTGCTCGAAGCGCATGATGGTGCCGATCGTGATGACATCGCCCTGCATGCCCTGGACCTCCGCGATCTCGGTGATCTTGCGCGAGCCGTCGATGTCGAAGCGGTTCACGAAGACGATGAAGTCGATGGCCGAGGCGATGAGCTCCATGATCTGCTCGCTTCGCATCTCGGTTCCGGTCTGCTGGATCATCGAGCGCAGGCGGGTCGTTGCCTCGCGCGCGTTGGAGGAGTGCACGGTCGTGAGCGAGCCCTCGTGGCCCGTCATCATGGCCTGAATCATGTCGAAAGCCTCGCCGCCGCGGCACTCGCCGACGACGATGCGGTCGGGGCGCTCGCGCAGCGCATGGATGACGAGCTGTCGGATGGTGATCTCGCCCTCGCCCTCGATATTGGGGCGGCGTGCGGTCTTGCGCACGACATGGGGCTTTTGGAGACGCAGCTCCGGCGCGTCCTCGATCGTGACGATGCGCTGGTTGTCCGGGATGAAGGAGGAACAGGCGTTGAGCAAGGTCGTCTTGCCCGAGCCCGTGCCGCCGGCGATGACGACGTTCATGCGGCCCAGGACGATGGCCTCCATGAACTCGAGCATGCGCTGGTCGAAGGTGCCGAGCGCCATGAGGTCCTCGGGCTCCACCGCGTCCGGTCGGAACTTTCGGATGTTGAGGATGTTGTGGTCGACGGCGATGCCCTTGGCAGTCGCCGCGACGCGCGAGCCGTTGAAGATGGCGCCGGGTCGGTTGAGGATACAGTCGCACAGCGGTTGCGCCTCGTCGCAGCGGCGGCCGTCGGCGGACGCGATGCGGTTGATGACGAACTTGACATGCTCGTCGTCCTCGAATGTCACCGGGGTCTTCTGCAGCAGGCCCGCGCGCTCGACCCAGACATCATCCGGGGCGTTGACCATAATCTCTGAGATCGTGGTATCGGGAAGCAGCTCCTCGATGGGTCCGAGATAGTACAGGTCGTTGATTCCTGCCTGGATAACCGCATCGAAGGAGTCATCGTCCAGGCGTGAGCCCTCGGGGCTGGAATCTACGATCTCGGCAAGGAGGTCGCGTGCGCGAGCGTCTCTCTGCTCATTGCTTTCGGATGCGTCGTTGGCTGCCGTCAGCACGCCGGTAGCTTGATACACGGCGTCGCGCTCGATTCGAAGTAGGTCCCTATTCAGCATTGTTCGTCTCCCCCGTCTCGGGAAGGGCGACGAGCCTGATGCCGCTCGCGCTGGAGAGTGCGAGGGCCTGGTCCTCGGTCACCTCTATGGTGACATTCGAGTATCCGTCAGACTTGGAGCCCGACAGGTTTCCGTCGAGCGCGATGACGCGGATGGAATCGGCCACGCGTTCGGTCGTCACGACCTGGCCGTCGCTCACGCTCGCGAGGACATCCACCTTATCGCCGACGGAGAGCAGCGGGGAGAGGCCGGTCGAGCTGTCGAGTGCGACGGTGTAGGCGACGTGCCCCTCGGTCACGGCTGTGGTAATCGAGGCCGGCTTCTTGGAGCCGGAGACGGACGAGAGCGAGACCGCGGTACCGGAGGTCTGCTGGGTCACGGTCTGGCGACCTGCCACATCTGAGACCTTCTTTGCCGCGTCCTTGGGCGCAAACGCCTTGGGAACGCTCGCGACCGTGAGGTCTGCCGAGGAGATCACCTCGCCGGGGGCGATGTCGCGCGTGACGGTGACGACCTTGACGGTCGAGTGCTCGAGGCGCGTCAGTTCACCCTGTGCCTGGGTCCAGCGCCAACCGGAGAAGCCGACCGTCGCGACGGAGACGGCGATGGCCACGCCGGCCACCGCGGCGAGCCTGCGCTCCTTGCGGGTACCTCCGGGCTGCGGCCCGCGCTGTCGGCGTGCTGTCGCGGCCCCTGCCGTGGCTGTCGTCCTCTGGCCGCTCTTTGCGTTCTTGGAGGCCGTGTTTGGCATGGGGCTCGACTTGGTCGCACCCATGGCGGCCTCTTGCGCCATGGCGCGCTCCAGCTCGTGGCCGAGCGCTTGCTTGCGCCCGCGGAGCCTGTCGACGCTACGCATGCGCCCAGCCTCCACGGCCGCGCGCTCCTCTGCCTCGACCTGGGCGATCTCGGCCTTGATCTCCTCCTGGGACCTTTTCTTCATCGTCTAGCTTCCTTCCCGGGACCGATGAGTCCCGAATACCTGAGCAGCGAGTCACGGTTGACGCGCCAGCGGTTACCGAAACGGGCGCCCTCGAGCTTTCCCGCCGCGCACATCCTCTCGATGGTCCTGGGGGTGACGCCGACCGCGTCCGCCGCCTCACGCGACGACAAAAGCGCCGGCATGAGGTCATATCTCCCCTGGCGCATCAGGTCGTACATCAGACCCAAGGGTCCTCCGATCTGTCGTGCTGTTCCGACACATAAAGAATCGCCCCGCACGGGCTATCGTGCGGGGCGATTTGGTGCCATCGGGTGACAATCCGGGCGAGGCTCGCGACTGGCTCTATTCGGTGCCGTCGGGTGTCGTTTCACCGGACTTACCGGCGCCTCCCGTAGAGGCCGGCAGCATATCCCTCACGGCCCTGGAGAGGCTTTCGGGCGCATCGTCGAGCGAGCAGACGCCGGTATTTGCCGAGACGTTGCCGTCCTTGTCGATCGTGTACTCGCACCAGCCGTTTCCGGTATCGGCCGGGCGCCACACCGTCGTGGACGAATAGGGATGGAGCGTCCAGACGGCATCGGAGCGGACCTTTAGCTCATCGATGCCGGCGAACCTCGCGAAGGTCGACGGCCACGTTCCCTCGAGGACGACATAGACGCCTGCGTAGCGGTCTGCGGCCCCACACAGGCTCTCGGGGGCTTCGACGTAGTAGACCGTGGCCTTTCCGGTATAGCCGTTGGCCCTCAGCATCTCGAGCACCTCGGAGCGGGCCTCCTCGCCCGGATTGTCGGCGTATTTGACGGCATTGGCCTCGCCGAAGCAGGACTGTCGCGTGCTCTCGAGAAGCGAGCCCTGCCACGTCCTGTAGGCGAGCGCGCCGCCCAGATCGACGGCAAGGGCAATAAGGAGGGACAGGGGAATGAGCATCACGACGAAGAAGGTCGTGAGCTGGGCATGTGCCCCACTCCCCCTGCACACATGGCACTTCATCTAGATGACCTCCCAGTCCGAATAGCTGATGTAGGAGCGCGTGATATTGCGTACGGACCTCTTCCCGAACACGTTGTAGGGCGCCGGGTAGTCGTAGACGATCTCTGCCGATACCGTAACGGTCCTGCTCTCGGTCCTGAGGTTCTCGGTGCCCAGGTCGCCTGCCACGGCGCTCCCCTGCCCGAGGTCCTCGTCGGAGTCGAGGGTGACGGAGGCGTTCTTCACCGTGAGGCAGTCGGGGTCCACATCGGCAGACGCGCTCACGAGCTCGGTCACGAGAGCGTTCGCGTCCATGGAATCCCAGCCCGCGGGTAGCTGGTCTGCGAGGTGCGCCAGCGAATAGTCGATTCTCGCCCGCTGGTAGCCCGTGAAGCCGAAGCCCATGATGGCGAGTACGACGGTAAGGGCGATCGGGAACACGAAGATGAACTCGGTCGAGATGAGTGCCTTGGGCACACGGTTGCAGCGCACCATCACTTCACCTCCGATGAGATCGCGGTGGCAGAAGAGGATTCAGGCTCGCTTTCGGCAAGGCCGTCGATGACGGCCAAGGTGAAGACGCGACGGCACGGAATCTGGACGTTGACCGTCACCGATTTGCGCTCGATGGAGGAATCCCTGGACTTGTCTCCCACCCTGAGTGTCACGTCCTTTGCTGCGAGCGAATTGTGCACGATCGCGACCGTACAGCTGTCGTCGAGGCCGATTGCCCCCCTGACGTAGGCCTCGACCTCTGAATCGGTCAGATCGGGGTTTGCCGCGGCGTAGCGTGCGCCCTCGGACGCGGCAGAGGACGCGAGGGCCTTGCACCTGCTCATGTTCGCGCAATCCACGACGAGCGCTAGCATGGCGATCATGATGGGAAGGAGGAGGACGAGCTGGGTCACCATGACGGCCCTGAGCCCCGTACGTTTAGACCTCATAGCAGATAACCTTTCAAGATTGCGATTAGCGTCGCCCCGACCAGGCTCGCCGACAGCACGACGTTATAGGGGACGTTGTCTTTGAGGCGGACGCAAGCGGGGATATGCCTGATGGCTAGCTCCAGGATGCAAGCACATAGAAGATGGATGGCGAGAAACTCAAATACGGTTCCGGCAGAAAGTACCGCCGTGAGCGCTATGGCCAACGTGAGGTAGTCGCCGGCGTGCCAACTGACCCCACCGACCTTTTTCATGACAAAGGAGATCAGGGCAAACGCGGCGGCAAGGGGGATTGCGATAACCGCCCACGCATAGGGCCCCCAGGGGGATGACAGGGCACCCGCGCCGGCAAAGACGAGCAGCATGGGCACCGGGGCGATCCTGAACCTCATGTCCTCCTGGCCGAGTGCCACCGAGGCCGCCAGGAAGACGGCGTAGGGAACCGAGATGAGCGACCCTGCCCACGATGCAAGCAGATAGGGGTAGACGAGGGTGATTTCCGAGGCCAAGGGAGGGTTGTGGCGTCGGGCATATGCTCCGGTATCCGCCTGTTGGGATAGCCTCGCGTCGATACCCCCTGTATCGCCTAAGGAGATGAGCGTCGAGGGGCTGACGCCGTAGTTGACGGCCTCTCTCTTCACGGCCCCGATCCATTTATCCCTTTCGGCATCGGAGGGTCGCGCCTGGAGCATTGACTTGTCCTCATGCTCCAGTGCGGCATAGCGCCAGCGCTGGTAAAGATGGGAGGCGCACCAAAAGCCGCAACCGACGGCTAATGTGGTCGCCAATCTGACGCCAAAAGACACGGGAGCCTCCTCGATATAGGCATAGATACTCATATTTAATTTTGGGGTTGCGTTTGCTCAAATTAAGGCTAATTTGGTGCCAAGCGGTGACACCATTTCGATTGAAACGCCCATCCGTTCGACCCAAGGCCGTGGCAATGGATGACCTGCGAAACCGAAGTGGCCGCGAAGAGACTGCCGAGAGTACGGCATCGAGCGAAAAACGCATGAAGCGGAATCGCGTACCGCTGCGAAAGAGGTGCCTGCGAAACCATCAAGCGCGTCGATCATTTCCCTTCCCTTCTGCGGAGCGCGTTCCCGAAACGCAATAAATGCGAAACTGCGGAGCTTCCGTCTTGAAGACGTACGTGAGAAGCAGTCGGCCGAATCGTGGTGCCAGATGGCAAATGTGTAAAAACACAAATGCTTAAGCATGGGTAACTAGTCACCCATGAACACTGTCGCAAATGAGGCCGATCGCAATATGCCCTGTGTTTGAAATTGGGCAAGCAGCTGCTCGAAGTGCGGTACCTGCGAAGTATAAGAGTGGGAAGGTCCATATTCGTGCCCAATGTGTAGCTGCTCGATACACGGTGCCTGCGAAGCCCTAAGTCCAATCTGTCGTGAAATGCGCTGGTAAGTAACTGCTCGAAACGCCATGCCTGTGAAACACCATTTCGTGCGGACAGATTATTATCGAAGTAAGTAACTGCTCAAAACGTCATGCCTACAAAACTTCAGCGACCGCTCAGCCATGTGCAAGACAGGTAAGTAACTGCTCGAAACGCCATACTTGCGAAACATTGGTGGGCTTACGTCACGGCAAAGATGGGGCAAGTAACTACTCGAAACGCCATACTTGCAAAACGAGCCGCAAATCGCCTCTGATTTGAACAAAGGTGAGTAACTGCTTGAAACGCCATACTTCCGAAACACACAATCAGCGGCTCGAACGGCATACTCGGTAAGCAACTGCTCGAAACGCCATACTTCCGAAACTGACATTGCAAGGCAGAATGGCTCTTCGAAGGTAAGTAACTAATCGAAACGCCATTCCTGCAAAACAACGCACTGCTACCGCCGAGTGAATCAAGGGTAAGTAACTGCTGAAACGCCATACCTACAAAACAACCTATTACAGCCCCCAATCGCCTGCAAGGGTAAGTAACTACTCGAAACGCCATGCCTGTAAAACACCATGATTGTCGAACCTGAACCGTACGTTGGTAAGTAACTACTCGGACGCGGGAACTACGAAACTGATTACACAATGCCGCCGGTGAGCATATAAGGGCAGGAACCCGAAGCGCAGTGCCTACGAAGTAGGAGTTGGCAATGGGAATCTATGCGCGTTCGGGTTCATATTCGGATAAGTGACTGTTCGAAACGTGGTTCCTGTCAAACTTCATAAACTCCAAAGCTGCAACCGAACTTTGTAAGAAGTTGCTCGAAACGCTACGCCTGCAAAATTGGGAGGCCTAGCATGGACGCCTCGGTAAGGTAAGTAACTGCTCGAAACGCCATACTTTCGAAATCTGGATTCAGGCAAATTACAAAAACCGGTGGGTAAGTAGCTGCTCGAGAAGAAATCCCTGCAAAACTGCTCATGCAGCTATCGGCTTCCTCGAAGGGGCAAGTAACTGCTCGAAACGCCATATCTGCAAAACATACGATCAGCGGCTCAAACGGCATCCTTGGGTAAGTAACTGCTTGAAACGTCATACTTCCGAAGCCCACTATTTTCACTCTTAATCGGACTTAAGGTAAGTAACTGCTCGAAACGCCATACCTGTAAAACAAGAGCCTTACACGCATCTCCGGCGGTAAGGGTAAGTAACTGCTCGAAACGCCATACCTGTAAAACCTTAACCTTAGTTAAGGGCGCACTTAGTGCGGTAAGTAACCGCTCGAAACGCCATACTTGCGAAACACCTCAGCCGTACCCATTTCCTTGTTGGTGGTAAGTAACTGCTCGAAACGCCACACCTGTAAAACTAAGCATCATCGCAGGTAAACCCCCGTAATGGTAAGTAACTGCTCGAAACGCCGCACCTGTAAAACCGATAAAGCGTTATCAATTATCAGGTGTCGAATAAGAGCAGCTACTGAAGCTGAAATACTGAATAATGGAAGAATGGAAGACCCGACGATTTTAGAAAAACGTTCCGTATCCGCCCGGAAACGGAACGATACTGTGAGTTTTTGAAATAACCTGACAGCCGACGGATCGTCGGACAACCGGACTGTCAGGCGGTTAGCCTTATTTGAGTTTTCAAGGTGCAACCATCAGTTTAACGGTTAAACCGTCACGGGAGAAGGGAGCCCCTTCCCTATCTATGGCCATAACGGAATCTCGAGAACGCTATCGGAGCGGACGGGGAACATGGAGGGCATCGGCGGGGATGACGCTGCATCCCCGCGCCGAAAGCTCAACGGGAAGGTAGGACGATATGGATGTGGCCTTCCCGTCGCCGACGATGAAGCCGGGCTCGCTGCCGGACATCAAAACGTGGCGGGGGCCGCTGTCGCGGTGAACGGCGACCCATCCCGCCTCATGGCAAAGTTTCCCTGTGCTTCCCATGGGGAGCGTCCTACCCGAGTTCGGTAATCCTCTCATGTAGGCCTGCCGCGGAAATGTCCACGATGGCAAACCCCGCCTTGGGGTCGTTGATGACCTTATCGAAGGTCATCTGGATCGTGCCTGCGAACGCGCTTCCCCCGAACGGCCTCACATCGGCGTTGTTCCTGATTCCCGAGAGGAGCTCCACGACCTGGACCTCGGACTCGGCTACCGCGCGGACGGCCTTTGCGAGGTCCTCCTCCTTCGTTTCGGCGAACACCTCCTCCGGCGTTTTGAGGTCAGCCAGCTTGAGCACCTTGGAGACGCGGGGGAAGTTCGCTGGTGCGAGCTCCAGCAGGCGCGCCCACAGGCGGCATAGTACCTGGACATCGGAGTCCAGGTCGTGCCTGGGGCTCGGCTCCTCGCCGTCGACCATACGCTCGACGACCCTGAGCAGGCGGATATCTGCCGCACCAAGGGCCAGCTGGCGCACGGGGCCGGCCGCCTTCAGGCCCTTGACTCTGAAACGCTCCCCGTACGCATCGAACACGGTCTCCTTCAGGATCCTGTTGCGCACGATGTGGACGAACGTCTCGCCGGACTCCTTGCACAGCGAGCGCGCGTAGAGCTCGACCAGCGAATCGGTGGCCTTGGCCGCGACTGCCGTGGGTATCGGGGCGAACCTGAACTGCCTGCCCTTCTTGCCCTTGCTCTCGTAGACCATGAAATGGGCGAACGTCTGGGAGGAGTAGCCTCCGAACAGGGCAGCGTCGCGATCGCCCTTCACGGGGATGAGTTTCGTCTTCGAGTCGCGCGGGGAGTAAACGGTCTGCTTCCAGAAGGCCCCGCCCTCCTCGTAGGGGGCAAATGTCACGCGCAGGTTCTTCCAGGAGCAGGCGCGGACGAGCCTCTCTCGCTCGAAGTCAGCATCCCACAGCACCTCGCCGGTTTCATAATCGACGAGGTCGCGGAAGAAGCCGCCGGTGAAGAAGTCGAGCTCTGATTCCGCACCGCCCTGGCGCCCCTGCGCCTCGATATCGCGCATGGTGCGCTCGTAGAACACTCTGTTGTTGGACCATATGGGCGCCCTTGTCTCGATAAACCTGCCGGTCTGGAGGGCAATGAGGGCATCGTGGGCATGGTAGTACCTGTTGGCCTTGCGGCTCCTCGGAATCCCCGCGCGCCTCCTGATCGTGCCGGCGACACCGGCCTTGACCGGGACGACCTTGACGCCCGCGTAGGTAGCCTCGAGGGTCGCGGCCAGGAGCTTGCACTCCTGGCTCCTCTCGGTCATCTGGCGCCCGACGATGGACTTCAGCATTCTCTCCGAGATCTGCGTCCTCATGAGCGCTGTGATCTTGCGCTCGGTCATGAGGCCGACCCGGCGCAGCTGCATCCAAAACGGCGCCATCTTCCTCTGGACGGGCTGGGGAATGAGCGTCGAGCCCCGCCTATCGAGGCTCTCGGCACTCATGACTAGCGCCTTGTTGTCGAGTGATTCGTCCCTGCGCACCGACCTGGGCAGGATGTGGTCGATACAGTAGTCCGCTGAGGCGATCCGCGCGATGTCGATGGGCTTGCCAGAGTAGAGACTCTTTCCAGCCTGTCGGAAGTAGAGGTACAGGCGCTCGTTGATTTCCTTCTCGTCGAACATCCCCAGTTCGCGCAGGAGCCTGGCGGCGTCGAGATCGCGCCGTGTGTCATCGTCGAGCGCCTTCAGAGCGGCCTCGATCTCCTGGGCGCGGCTGCGCGCCCTTTTGCCCTTCAGTTTGTTCGATGCGGTCCTCGTCACCTCGACGTAGACATTTACCGGGGCGCACCCGGCAACCGACGCCATGTCCTCGATCACCTTCATGGCCTGCGTCACGCCGCGGCGAAGCGCGGGAGAGCCAGGGAGTCCGTCGATGCCGAGCTCGCTGGCCTTTACCAGCGCCGCGGCGTTGATTTCGTCGATCTTTGTGCGGAAACCGAGCTCGGTGTCGCCCAGGACCTGCATCAGGTTCATGGAAGTGCCGCGGAACCTGCCGTGGGGGGCACCCTGCTCGAGAACGTCCATGATGCACATGTCCCCGCGCGCCGTATCGGCCCACACGCCCGTGAGCAGGCGCTCGGAGAGCTCGCCCCAGCCCTTGAGGCGCTTCGCGCAGAAGGCCTCAATGGCGTCCTGCGAGAGGATATCCCCGTATTCCGCGGCGACCTTGCGCCTCAAGATGGAGCGCTCCTCGAACACGGTGTTCCACAGGATGAGGTCCTCTGCCATGGACTTCTGCGCGGTGGTGAGCGACCTCACGCCGAGAAGCCCCGCCATCCAGGCCGCGACGGACAGTCGCGAGGTCATCCTCTTTGCGTCGGATGTGCCCTTGACGTGGGGGTGAGCCATCTTGAAATCGCGCGAGAGGATGCCTTCGATCCGGCTGAGGGCCATGACCGAGCCGTCCGATGCGGCCTCGACCACGGCCGCCCTCATCGCTGCATCGAGCGGCAGCCAGTCCTGGCCGTCCTCGGTGTAGCGGATGCCCGCCAGCTCGTTCAGGAACCGGAAGCGCTCGTAGATGAGGGAGTTCGCCGGAAGTACGTCCTCATCTACCAGATAGGTGCACTTGCCCGTCATGCGCCGGATGAATGCCTCTGCGGCCGCATCGGTGTCGATATGCTCCTCGTAGTTCCAGGGTGCGACGAAGGCGCGCTCATGGCCGGGAAGACGGCGCGACCACGCGAACCTCGCCTTGCCGTGGGCGTCCAAGGGCGCAGCTGAGGAATCCAAGGGCCCTACGTAGTAGGGGATCCTCGAGGTCAGCACTTTCAGGATATGGGCGCCTGCGTCCTTTAGCCAGGGATAGAAGTTGCCCTGGGCGTCGATGATGCGGCCCACGACCTCCGCATGGAGCTGGTACGGGATAGCACTGTTGTCCGTGGTGTGGATGCGACGAAGGAACCTGTGCTCGGCAAGTGCCGAGACCATATCGATGTAGACCGGGTCCTTTGTGGCATCCGTTCCCTTGAAGAGCCTCTCTACTCTCTTCTTGAACTCCTCATAGGGAATCACGTTGAGGTCGTAGGCCGTATAGCCCATATTCCTCTTGGCGCCGTCGAGCTTCTTCACGAGCACCTTGTCGTACCCCCTGCGGCCGGACCTTTTCGGGCCGCCGAAGAAGTCCCTGTAGAGGGCAAGCCCGTCCTCGTCGGGACCGTTTTCGGAATCAGCATGGACGATGTATTTCAGTGCGAGGTCCTTCAGTGTGCGCAGCTGGCGCCCGTACACCTCGTACTGGGCCACCTGGTTGTGCGAGAGGGTTTTTCCGGGTGCAAACGAGAGAAGGCCCTGTAGGCGCCACGCGGAGTAGAGGCCTCTCGCGGCCTCGATGGTCGGGGCGAGTCGGTCGGGGCAGTTGGCGAGGAACTCATCGATCGCATCGGCGTCGGATACGGATATCTTGCCGATCTGCTCGCCCTCGAGCGCGAAGGCGTCCATATTCGCCTTGTAGCCGGCGACGAGGTCGCCCAGAGCCTTTGCCTGCGCGCGGGCGATCTTGGCGTCGATATCGTCGCCTGTCACCGATACGGCGCCGGACACGGCCGTTTGGAGCTCTCGGGCAGTCCAGGAGCCGCCCATACCGGCAAGCGCTCCGCCGTCGAGCTCGATAGCCTCGCCACAGGCCTCCCCCAGGGCGTCGAGCTCGCGCACGAGGGCATCGACCTGAGCGGAGGGGTCGGAATTGGCGGACGTCACGTCGTTGCCCTCCATGAGGAAGTGTCCGCGGCGAACGACGTGGTTGGCGATGGCCCAGAAGATGAGCCTGGGGTCGCGCGGGCCGTCTGCCTCCATGAGGTCGACATCGAGGTGTGCGAGCGTGGGATATCCGTCGAGAAGGCCCTGCCAGGCTGCGGCGGCGGGATCTGTCGCGATATCTTCGCGCATGAGCCTATAGGACATCCTGCGCCTGATGAAGAAATCGGGGTCTGTAGGTGCGATAGCCGGCGCGAACACGCGCTCCATCTCGCGCTCCCTGCCGCGGGCGCGCTGGAGCCTGCGCCTCGCCGCGCGCGGCATGCGGGCCTCCGAGGCGTGGAGCGCCTCCTTGAAGCACCGTGTGCCCATCACGGGCTGGCCCTTGTGGTAGAGGACCTCACCGCACTCGTCGGTGGCCACGAACCCGACGCTCGTGCCGTCGAGGTCGATGCCGACATACCACGGACCGTTGATATTTTTAAGTTTCCTAGCCATGAGTTCTCCTGTGTGATATAAAGGGATTGTGAGTTGCTGCTCGAAACGCAGTACCTAAGTCGAAATACGGCTTAAAAGCCACAAACTGCCTTTTCAGGCCGCCCCGTATGGGGCTTTTTCTTTATCACGACATTCCATAGGCATCTAGAGCAGGTGCTCCATGACGGTACCGGTCGAATCGGTGCGGAAGCGGATGCTGCCCACCGTGTTCTCGTGGATCATATTGCCGGTCGCCACATCGACGTAGACGGCATCGCTGAGCCCGCGCGACACTTCCATCTCGGTGGCGCCGGTCTCGGAGTCGATACGGAGCTTTCCCACTTGGTTGCGCACGTGCATCTGGCCCTTGGAGTCCAGGCAGCGCTCGACCGTGCCGCTGCCGGCCTCGGTCAGGTTCAGGCTATTTATTTGGAAACTGTTCACAGTTACCCTCCCCCTCTGCAAGAAGGCATGAGGCCGGGCCTTTCCCGGCATTGGAGGGTTTTATTAAATTATAGACTGGCGCGGGGACTATTCCATCGGTGATTCAGGGTATCGCCATAAGGTCAGATTTAACGATTCGATATTGATAAATAGATTCATTGAGCCAGAGGATATTCTGGGGCAAACAACCTTCCTTTCGAAAGCAAAACCCCGCCCCGGCAATTAAGCCGGGGCGGGGCCAAAGGGGAAGGCGTATTCGCATTTAGGCCGTGGGATAACCGCTAGTGCCGATCTTGTTTACAACTTCGGTAGCCATAGTAATGACGCCTCGGAGCTTGCCGGAGTAAATGGCGAGGACGCTCACGAGGGCGAGGGCGAGCAGGCCGATGAGGATGATCATCTCGGTGGAGATGACGGCACCAAACTTCTTGTCAGCCGCACGGCGGACATTGTAGGTCTTGGCCGCGAGATACGTGGCCATGGCGTTCATGGTTGCAGAATCCACGATGCGCTCCTTTCGATTAGGGGGTTCGAGTCTTTGGCCCCCGTCGACACGATAGGGGCTTGCTTCCCGCCCCCGAGATACATTCTGCTCCCGTAAATGCATCCGTGAGGGGCCATTTGGTGCCAAGGGGTGACAAATGGTGACACTGAAAAGCGCGGGTAGGCGACATGTGCGTAGCCGTATAACGTATGTTCGCCCAGATTAAATGGCAGCCGTGGCACCGACCGTGCCGAATTATCCTAAGCGGGGTTGTGCTAGAGTCGAGAAGCAATTGAAAGGTCCGTCTGCGTGCGAAAAGAGCGGTGTATGGCAGAGGTTCGCGTAATCGGAACGGCAGATGAAATCGAGCTCATCGCTCGCTCCCTCGGAGCTGCCCCCAGGATCCAGCGGCGGCGTGACGGCATGATGGCTGGCTATTTCGAGAAACAGGCCCCAAAGATTATCTGTCTAGACCTCGGGACGACGGGGCCTAACCCCGTTGAAGATGAAATCGTGGCCATCGCTATCGTGGACTGGGCGGGAAATGTGGTCCATGAGGGGAAATACGGGCCAAGTCGCAAGGAGCTGTGGCAGGCGGCATCTGAGGTCAATGAGTTCGCACCCGACAACCAGATAGACCTCCACTCTGTTTTCGACGACCAGGAAATGATCAGGGAGATCATCTGGGGTGCCGACGAAGTTATCGTCTACAATGCCCCGCGCGTTATGAAATTCTTGGAGCACAGCGACATGGCTCCCGGATCTCGAACCAGGGTCACGGATACGATGTACGAATATTGCCGATGGCTCAGTGAAAAGAACCACGACCGAAACTGCCTTGCGAACATCGAGCTAACCGATGCTGCCGAAAAAATGGGCTACGCTTGGGGGAACAACCCCCATGGACCTGTGCCAAATGCCCTCGCTTGCCTCGCTGTCCAAATATGGATTGAGGGGCAGCAAAATGAAGAACACTATGATTTCTGAATACAGGGCTTGAACAGCAGGCTCATCTAGTTCGTTGCTTCTTAGATTCAGTGGATGATTGCTTCTATCAATTCCACGGGATGATTTCACCGGGCGGCAAGACACTTAGGAAACCCGGTTTGGATAGGTGATTAGCATGAACGTTAACGATTTTATGGCGAAGCACGATATCACTGATGCCGACCTCGAGCGCATAGCCACCCCCTTTGAGAATGGCTGTTTCGAGCTAGAGCCCGACCGAAAGGAATTCAGCGGCTCGCATCTCGAAGCAGTCTGCACTCGCCGCGTTACGGTGATTCACGATGAGAAGGATACTTAGAGGGCTGAACTGATAAAAAATAGAGGGCGGATACAGTAATGTGCCCCGCCCTCTATTTTTGTTAATAAATACGCTACTCCTCGTATTTGTTGCCCTTCCCGCAGTTGCAGTCCTCGCAGAGAGTCTGCAGGTTGCTCATTACAGACTTTCCCCCGCGCGAGACGGGCTTGATATGGTCGACGTGGAGCTTCACGCCGTCCTCGCGTCCGCGTCCGCACTTGACGCACCTGAAACCGTCCCGGCGCAGCACGTCATAACGCATCGCGCGCGTTACCTTTGCGTGCTCCTCGTCGTTGGCCATGCGGCGATCCTGGTACTCTAGGCGGCGCTTATCCCGCTCCTTCTTCTTTTTCGATTTGCGATGTTCCTTCAATAACATCGTCAGGATTGCCTCCGCGGCCCATAGCGCGACAACGATCTGCAGGAGCGGCAATAGAGACTGCATTACCTGGGTAGCGGGACCCGACGTTTCCATGATCTGCCTCCTTATTGGGGGATATACGCCACAAGTCTAAGCTCCTACAGATGCCGCCGCCCGTCCACTTGGTGCCACAGGGTGACACCCGCCCTGAACACTTGTTCATAGCCGCCCGCACGCCTGCCCTCCAAACGATGATTGGTGCATCGAGAGACTGGACGGAGGAAGAATTATGGCCGAGGTGCTTAATCTGGATATGCTTCCCGATTGGCTGAGGGACATGGATGTCGGCGCGTCGGTGAGACCCGGTGCGGATGGGAGCGCCCATCCCTGCCTCACATGGTGCGGCAGCTTCACGGTCCACGGCTGGGATTCCACGCGATGAGCGGGACGACGACCGATTTCGCCATGGCCTGGCCCATCGGCAACGGGGGCTGGCAAGTCCTGCAGGACGCCTATGACATCTACGACCCGATAGCCGGGCAGGACGGCTATATCGAGCCCGAGGACCTCATCGACATCCTGAATGAGAACGGCTACAGCTCCCTCAGCTCTTTTGCCGCAGTTGAGGGCGAATGGTGGCGCGAGGGCCTGACGTGTGCCGTCGCGGCCAAGTGGTGCAGGGAACGCTATTCGGTCCCCCTGACCTTTGCCGACGGGCACGCGGCGCTGTCGCGCCTCGTCTCCTGTGCCGCCGCGTTCTATTCGGATGCGGACAGGGCGCTGCTTGGCACAACGATTGCGCGGGAGATGGCCTGCCAGGAGAAAGACTACAACATGGCCGCCTACGGCACATCGCGCGAGCTCAAGGACACGCAGATCCGCTCAGGCGGCGTGGTTCCGCAGAATTCGGTTGGCCATGCGATAGGCATGGCGCCAGTGGGCGGCATGAGACCCCTACAAGACCCGGAAACGAAGGGCCGCGGGCCCAAGTTCGGCCATTGATGACAGAAAGGACTGATGGCAATGTATGAGAGGGTATGGGAAGGCTCGGCACCCGGGCTGGACGGGGCCGAATGGGACCTTTTCCTTGACTTTAACCAGGATACGGGACTGTTCCGAGTCGGCGGCTCGTTGGACGGAGAGCATAGCGAGATGTGGGAATGCGCCGATCCGGTAGCATCCAGACTCATGGCGAGATCTGCAACTGATCGACCCAGCGATCACGATATCATGGCGCTCATCCCACCCGCTCCCCTGAAGATGAAGGGCAGATTCGCCCCCTTCTCCTCCCCTGACCAGATCGTCGCGGGCACATGGCGCACCCCACGGGATTGGCCGGAGGCGAGAAAGGATGAAGCGGTCAAGGAACTCAGAATGAGAAGATCCGACATTGTGAGATTGCCTAATGAGCCAGACCCCGACCGACTGGTCATCCAGGAGTGCTCGAGGCTCCTGAACGGCATGTACGGAGATCCGACCCGCTGGCCGCGACGCGCTGTCGACGTCGCGCTCGGCTATCCACGCGGCACCAAGCCCGGAAGTAAATATAATGACCCGGGCCTTTGGGGCATCACGCTTCCACCGGAGTTCTCTGCTGCCGTCGTGGGCTTCGGAAGCGCGTTGAAGGGCAAGGCCTTGGGCTATCGCGATGCGGTATACGCCCTCTACGAGAAAGCTAAGTCCAACGGCCTGTATATAGAGAAGGACTGGGAGGACCACTTCGGCGTCATTCCCAGTGTGGACGCGACTCGGTTTGTCAGGGAACTATCCGAAGGCGACACCGTTACCCTATCGCTTGCCGCCAGCTTCAGTCGATTCGGTAATTGTATCGTTGAGCTGGGAGATGTCCGGGTCGATCTCAAATCCGCCAACTGGTATAGAGATAAGTTTAAAAGTTGTGAATTCTCTCACGGCCCTCTAAATGTACAGAATCTTGGAAAACTTCCCCTCCAAGAATTCAGTGACTATCTCAGAAATTGCCATAATGGTCGCCTATATACGCGCTGGGCCGGCGCCTTCCTCGATGGCGAATACGGAATGGACCTCGAGGGTAAGGCTGACCGTGTTCTCATCTCGGCGATGGCATTCGATGAGTGGGACAGTCATGACGATTACGGCCTTCACCATAAGGCGCTTGCATGGGAGGTTATCTCCTGGTCCAAATCGGAAGGAGCCTACCACGTTGAGACGTGGCAGGCTCCAAAGTACCTCGATGGAAGCCACAAGAGCTCCGAGCAATCCTGGAAGGAATATGACAGAACCTTCGATTCGTTTCCGTCGGAAAAAATGCCGGATATGCGCAACATGCCCATGACGATGAGCGGCGAGCCGGAGGCGTTCGTCAACGCCCGCTATGCGTACGACCCGGACAGACTGCTCAAGGGGCATGCCCGCAAGGACACCCAAGTCAAGACCGTACCCGGCACGAAGGCGCTCAAAGCGAACCTGTCGAAACTCGACCGGAAGGCAAATGTAAACCGTGCGCAGGGCAATGGGAATCGTGGCCATCATGTATGAGAGGGTATGGGAAGGTGCGGCGCCCGGCCCGGACGGGACCGAATGGGACCTCACACTCGACTTTAACGAGGATACAGGACTGTTCCGAGTCTGCGGCGCGCTGGACGGAGAGGCTCCCCAGGTCCACGAGTGCGCCGACCCGGTAGTATCCGGCCTCATGGCGAGGTCTGAATTCGATCGGCCGGACAGCCACGAAATGATGGCGCTCATCCCTCCCGCTCCCTTGGAGATGCGGGGCAGGTTCGCCCCCTTCTCCTCCCCCGACCAGATCGTCGCGGGCTCATGGCGCACCCCTCGGGATTGGCCGGATGCGCGAAAGGGCGCGACGGTCAGGGAGCTCCTTTTTAGAAGAAACGACATTGTGAGATTGACCGATGACGTAAATCCCAACCGACTGGCCATCATGGAGTGCTCTAGGCTTCTGAACGGCATGTACGGAGATCCATCCCGCTGGCCGCGCCGTGCTGTTGACGCCGTGCTCCGCTATCCGCGTGGCACTATGCCCGGAAACAGATACCGTGACCCATGGCTCAGTGGCGCCATTCTTCCACCGGAGTTCTCTGCCGCCATCATGCGCGCAGGAAGCGCGTTGGCGGGCAGAACCCTGGGCTATCGCGATGCGGTATACGCCCTATACGAGAAAGCTAAGTCCGATGGCTTGTTTATTGAACAGGACTGGAAGAACTGCTTTTGCGTCATTCCCAGCGTGGACGCGGCTCAGTTTATCAGGGAGCTATCCGAAGGTGACATTGTTACCTTGTCGCTTGCCGCCAGCTTCAACTCATTCTGCGGAAGCGCAGCGGAGCTGGGCGATGTCCGGGTCGATTTCAAATCTGCCGCCTGGTTTAGAGATATGCTTCAAAGCGAAAATTTCCTGCACGGACCGTTAGATGGTCACGCCTTGGGAAAGCTCCAGATCGGGGAGCTGGAGGAATACCTCGTGCAATCCGCAAGAGGGCTCCTGCACACGGCCTGGACTGGTGCCTTCCTCAATGGTGAGTACGAAGTAGGCCCTGAGAGCGAGGCAGACCGGGTTCTCATCTCAGCAAAGGTGGTTGATGAGGGCGACTGTATGAATGAGTGCGGCCTTCTTCAAAGGAGCTGCTCATGGGTGGTCGTCTCCTGGTCTAAATCGGAGGACGTCTACCATGTCGAGTTGTGGCAAGCGCCAAAGTATCTTGCGGACGACCGCAAGAGCAGTAAACAGGCCTGGAGAGAACGGGACAGCACCTTCGACTCGTTCCCGTCACAATTCATGCCGGACATGCACACCATGCCGATGGTCATGGACGGTAGTGAGCCGGCGACATTCGTCAATGCCCGCTATGCGAGCGACCCGGACCGGCTGCTCAAGGAACGCACCTACAAGGGTGCCCGAGATAAGGTCGTGCCCGGCACGAAGTCGCTTAAGGAGAACCTGGCGAAACTCGATACGAAGATAAATGTAGATCGAAAGCAAGGCACTGGGAGCCATGGTCAACATGTATGAGAAGGTGTGGAGCGGGAAGGTTGGGGGCTGCGAGATCTCCCTCAGCTTCGACGAGAAGGACGGCCTGTTCAGCTATACCGCGAAAAAGGACGGCATGACGTTGAGAGACTGTCACTGTGCCGATCCGGTAGATGCCGGCCTTATGGACGGCCCCGGGGTCGAATGGGATGGCAAGACGCCCCTTATCCCCAGCGCCTCGGAAATCAAATTCGAGGGCCGTTTCTCGCCCTTTCACACGCTCGAGGAAATCGTGAGCGGCACCTGGCTCTCCCCCGCTGACTGGCCGGGTTACCGAAAGGCGATGGCAGTCGATGAGCTGGCGGGCCGCATGGAGCGAATCGCGAGGAGCTACTCGGTCGACCGCGAGCCAGACGAGGCGTACATGAATTTCGGCCTCATCGATTGCTCGAAGCGTCTGAACGCCTTGTACGAAGGGCCCGACAACTGGCCGAATCGTGCATTTGAGTCCCTGTTCACTGTGACCGGGTACAAGGAGCTCACGCTCGGTAAGAGTTTCGCCTTCAGAGACCACTATCTGCTCGCCGACCCGCACAAGATGCCCAGGCAGGTCGTCGAGCAGATTTGCATGACGGCTGCGAACGGAAGGCAGGAGCAACCCTCATATCGAGATGCCGTGGTTAGCCTATGCAGGCAATCGCGCGTGGAAAACGGGGGTAACGCCGATTCATTCACCGTCCTGCCCTTTGTTAAGGTGGGTGAGTTCATAGACGAAATTCGCAAGTCGGACAGGATTCACGTCGACCTGTATGCCGACTTCAACGGCGACAAAGTACCGATGGCTCATTTGGGCAAAACGGCGATCACTCTCAATGAGATGGATGCCGAGAGTATAAGGCTGAACATTGACAGGGCTCACGAAAAGCATAATTTCTACTGGTCGATAAGGGGGAAGGGCGCCTCCTCCAGGCTGGATTATTCTCTCCGCATGTTCGAACTAACCGAACTGGTCGCCGCCATCAAATCATGTGCAGACTGGAGCCTTTTCTTTAACCAGCGGATTGAATATCCTTCTCTCGGTTATGATCTCGACGCGAACGGCAACTCCAATCGCATCCTTCTGGCGTGCGGTATGAGCGAATGGCGTTCGGACGACGCCCAGGAGTGGATGGCCGTTTCGCGCTCGAAATCAGATCGTCTTTACCATATCGAGCGTATCGACGCATGGGATTCCTACGAAGGGCCCGAATTCGAGGTCACGGAATCGAGCGCAACGAAAACCTACCCGAACAATCTCATCGACCAGATTGCGGCAGACCATAACGGGTTCAGGGAGACAGATGGCGTGCCGCCCTTCATCAACGCCCGTTACGCCGCCCAACTCGAGCATTTGCGCGAAGTCTACCCCCTAAAGCAGAAGACCCCGGAGAAAATGCCTGGCACTGCGGCATTGAAGGACGAACTTGCGAAGCTCGAGAAGAAGGCTGAACCCAAAAAGACACCAAGCCACAACAAGCGACCGGGCTATTTCACTTATTAAATCAGACTAAAGAAGAGGGCCCCATGAGGGCCCTCTTGCTAGTTCTTAGTCGATGAGACGCCGTCGTAGTCGGCTCGCTCCACCCTCATGTATACGCAGGTGTCGCGTGTCGGCGTGACCTTCGTCATCTGGGAATCGGAATCCTGTGAGGCAAGCCATGCTACGGCGCGAAAGCCCGCCCAGGTTCCGTCCTCCATGCGGGCGTACACCCTGCCCATGGGCCTTGCGAGCGTGACCGACTCACCGAGATAAAGCGCCTTGTGGGCGGGCCCGTCATCGCCGATAGCGGGAAGGCCGATGCCGTCAAGGGCATGCCTTTCGTCAGACAGCCCGAAATCCGGCAGGGACCATGATTCGGCAAGCGGGGCGGTCGATTCGGGCGAAGTCCTGAGCACAAGCTCCGTGGTGTCCACGGAGTCATCAGTGAAGGCACACCTGAGTGTCAGGCGGTTGCGGGAGTAGAGATGGAGCTCGTCGCCCGCCGACAGCTCGGAACCGCCATAGGGGGAGGTCAGACCTTTGTCCGTGAACCAGCCCGTGAACCCTGTGCTCGGGTCCTCATCGAAATGGTCGTTGAGGTTGCAATGGGTTTTAATAGCGGCAGACGTGGCGTCGTCGCTTGCCGTATGGGGTCCAGCCTGAGCCGTCTCGGTGAACACAACGGACTCATCGTCGATGCCGTCGGCATGGTAGACGACCTTGATGCCGCCGACATGAACGGGTCCGGCAGATACCGAGCCGTGGAAACGGTGGACGAGCGGCGAATCGAAGTCGATACCGCTTCGCAATGCCGTGGGGAACACCTGCTGGACCACACAGGAAAGATAGCGTCCCGAAAGCGAATCGAGCTCCAGCTCCGTTAGGCTGAGCTCCCTCAAGCCTTTCGAGAACTCGCGCAGTACCGTAGCGCCCTTCGGTTTCGGAATCAGGTCGACCTGAACGCAGCGCAGCTCGTTGACGCCCCTTAGATCGCCGAAGCCGTTAACGCTCGTGAAATCGAGATCGTGCCCGGAGACATATCCCCCGGTCCATGACAAATTCGAGTTGAACGCCCTGACCTCGAGGTCGAAATGTTGGGATACCTCGCCGGTAAGCCATACCTTGATGGCGCTCCAGCGCAAGGACTTGCCGCCCTCGCCGATTCGGGCGCCATCTGCGGCGGCATCGCTCCATTCGCCGCCCTTTGTAAGCATGCTGTAGCAGATTGAGCCTTGCCAGGGGGAACCGTCCAGGCGAAGCGAGATCGCCTCTATGCACATTTTGGCCGACATATTCATGCCCACATGCCGATAGGCGGGACAGTCGGGCATATCACCGAAGTTCGACAGATGGCAAGATCCGATGATGGACGCACCGGAGCAGTCAAGCGGAACTTCATCTGTGTCGGCATAATACCAGCGGTACATAAAGTCGGATACGGCAGTCCCGCCATTGTTACCCTTGACGTCCGACCAGTTATGGCACGGCGTACATGAGAGGAGCGGATCCGAACACGTCACCGTCTGGTCGGCCCCGATCTCCTTTGACCCGTCATTCAGGCTCAGTGAACCCGTGAACGGGACCTCTTCGACGACCCAGGCCGAGGCTCGGTCTCCCGCCACGCCTCCCTTGTAGCCATTATGGAAGAGGTTCAATTTAAATGGC
Source organism: Collinsella sp. AM13-34 (assembly GCF_003473055.1). Lineage (NCBI taxonomy): Bacteria > Bacillati > Actinomycetota > Coriobacteriia > Coriobacteriales > Coriobacteriaceae > Collinsella > Collinsella sp. AM13-34. The sequence goes on from NZ_QRLE01000007.1 coordinate 83,854, forward strand.
CTTGTTTGTGTTGCGTTCGGCCTGTTCACGCACAGCCCCGATGCGTCGCTGATAATCGCGACCGCGCCATCTTCGAATAGGGGCGTTCCTTCGGAAAACGCCTTTGTAACCCACCAGGCGCTCGCCCTCGAAGCGACTCCGGCTCTATTGATCTCGAACGGCTGCGTGTTCGCGACGTGGTTGAATTCCTTTCCGTCCCAAGGGCCTCCCCCTAGGGCATTGACGGCACAGGACGCGTCGGCCACATGGGCCGGTCGGAAAGTCGTGAGAAACCCAGGGATGGGTCCCCAGTCATCGAAATAGGAATCGTCGCGAACTTTCGAGAATTCAGTCAAGAAGAGCTGATTGTAATTGCCTTTGAATATCTGCTGGAATAGGCCCGTGCAATCTTTAATCGAGGCATTTCCGACATCCCAGTTCAGGGAGTCATCGTCTGCCGCATGGACGCGACAGACAATGCCCTGGATGTCCTCGCTGGTTAGGTACGTTTGCTTCACGGTAGAGGTCAGCCAGCCGGTTTGAGAGTGGAGGGTGTCGACCGTCTCGTCATGCGAAACCCCCTCGACGTAGATATTGAAGATGTTGAGGTCCGCGCACCATCTATGGGACACGTCCTTCGAGGTGCGCCTGTACCATTTCCCCGTGTCATGGTATTGATAGTGCTTCCAGCCGGTATCGTGCCGACCGGTGCCGACCCCAAGTTCCTCATTGGTCAAATTGCCATCAAAGGTGACTATGTTATTTTCCTGCTCGTCCTCCTTGATTGCCCCGAGGTTATCATGGTCCGCCGCAAACCATATGCGTTTTCCGTTGGGGTTGTAGTTAGTGTCTCCGCAGGCAGTCAGCGGATAAAAGGAGAGGTGGAACCATAGCTCGTTCTCATAGTCGCACTCGACCTGTAAATTCAGGGCGTATCGCAGGATCTGGACGTAGGCATAGCGGAAGGCATACCATTCGGTCCAGTCATTCGCCCAGCCCATGCACTGATTTGTTGGATTCGACCTTCCTCTGCAGCAGTTGATCTTTCCGTTGATCATCCCGTACATATCCCAGGCTCCCTGGTTTATACGGGCGTTCTGGCCCCAGTAGTCCCAACCAAAAGCATCTTCGGCGCCAAGCAATCCCAACCCAGCTGCGACCGCTAAAGCGGCGAACAGGCCCCGCCTGCTAACCGGGGTTTCAATTAAAGACTTGTCGGCCGGTTGCTCACTATTGTTTTTGTCAGACCTCATCTACGCGCACCTCCTACAAGGGACGTGCGCGGGCTCGGGACGGAGGCCGCACCCCCGTCCCGGATGATATTTATCTCTTTGCGCTGGCGACGCCGTCCGAATCGGCGTAGCGCCACCTGATATATAGCGTGGTGTCCCGGACCATCTTGATGTTTCGCAGGGACGACCCCCCCCCGCCTTATCGGTCAGGTAGGCGTCGCACACGATATGCCTCCAGGTGCCGTCTTCCATCTTGCGGTAGGCGCCCGTCGGCGCAGCGAGCGAGATACGCTCGCCGTAGTATACGGCCATGTGACCGGCGCCGTTGTCGCCGATGGCGGGAAGTTCGATCCCATCGAGGCTATGGGATTCGGCCAAACCGGTGAAGTCGGGCAGCTCGAGCGCGCCCTGCACGGTTGCGGCATCGTCCTTGGGCTCGGACGCGTAGACGGCGCCCTCCTCCGGCTCAAGGGAACCCTTGGCATACTCGATATGCAGGGTGCAGCGGTTGCGCGCATAGAGATGCAGCTCGTCGCCCGCCGACAGCTCGGATCCTCCGTAGGGTGCGGTCAGTCCCTTGTTCGTGAACCAGCCCGTAAGGCCCATGCCGGGATCCTCGTCGAAGTGGTCGTTAAGGTTGCAGTGCGATTTTGTCGCGGCAGACGTGGCGTCGACGCTTGCCGTATGGGGTCCGGGCTGAGCCGTCTCGGTAAACACAACGGACTTGTCATCGAAGCCGTCGGCATGGTAGACGACCCTGATGGCGCCGATAAAGAGAGGCGTGGAGGAGGTCACCGTTCCCCTGTAGCGTTGAGCCGCGCTATGCAGTGAATCGGTGGTCGCGTAAGCAGCGTTTCGCACGAGGCAGGTCTGTGCGTAGACGTAGCCTGAGGCATCGTCGGGCAACTGGACCTTAAGGCTATTTGAAAAATCGGCAAGCAACTTGATAGCGCCGACAGGGCGCGGAACCGCTTCCAGCTGAAACGCGATAAGTCTCTCTCCTGCAAAAGTGATCTCGGAGGCATGTTCGGCATCGACTTTGAAGGACTCATGGCGCAGTCCCCAACCGGTCTTTTCGGTGCAGCAGCGGATCGAGAGGTCGAAACCATCCGATACATCGCCCTCGAGCCAGATCTTGATTCCCCAGATACGCGATTCATCAGAAAGCTCGGTCCACTGGCCGTCTCTGTAGGTCTCCGACCAGCTTCCATCTGCGCTCTTTAGTACCGAATAGCAGATTGAACCCGGCACGTCGGCAGAAGCCAGCTTTAAATAGAACCCTCTCATGAGGTTAGCCGCCGCGAAGGGAAAGCCTATCAGGCGGTTGGCGGCAGTCTCCTTGAACCAATTCAGTCCCCAGGGGGCCTGCGAGGCGCCACCGACGATATCGAGGGAGGCTGAACGGACCCCGGCATCCGAGTCGCACAGGATAAATCTCGTGAGGTGCTCAACGGAAAGGGTCTTATATATATCAATCGGCGTGCAGCTCGAAGACGGGTCCCCTATCTCAATCTCTTTGGAGTCATTCGAGGGCTCCTTGAACGAGACATCGCCCACGAACACGACCTCGTTGGCTTTCCAGTCGACACTTGAAACACCCCTGGTGCCGTTCCGGGTGCCGCTGTGCCATAGGCAGACATCCGCGCCGTCGCTTTTAACCGACTTTGTGAGCGAGATGCAGAGCCCTGTTTCATTGCTCACGATCTGCGAATAACCCTCCTCAGACTTGAGGCTATCGGTCACCCAGAAATTGCAGAAATTCGAGGCTTGCGGATTATGCCAGACCCAGAGTTTCTCAAAGTAGGCATTTGAGAAGCCGGAATCCACATGGGGATACGCATCTGCAGACAGTCCCTTTGAGATGATCCCTCGACCCGACTCGGCGTACAGGGTTGAGTTCCAGCCCTTGAAGCAGACGGATTTCAGGCAGTGTAGGAAGTCGCCATACTCATCGCATGCGCTGCCGAGCTCGACGGCAAAGTTGCCGTCAGTCGTGCCGGCTCCGTCCTTCTTCTGGCAAAGCCTCGACCACTCTCCCGAACCATCGCCGCGAATCACCAGGTCAGAGTCGCTGTAGCGATTGGAAAGGGATACAATCGCACCAAATAGGTCATATCGATTCCTGATGGCGATCTTCTCGAGCTTTACGTTCAGGTCCCCGCCCGCATCGTCATGCGTATTCATCCCCTTTTGCACGCATGCGATATGGCCCGCGTTGTTGAAGTCAAACGGCGTGTCCGCGCCATATCTTTGCCCGAAGGCGTTGTATCCGTTTACGACGATGTTGAACAGGTATATGTTCGCCCTCAGCGTACTGGTCGACTCCGTCGCGCCTTTCCTCTCCAGCCATCCGTAGCTGGGATAGCCAAAGGTGTGCATGGCGGTATCGTGGCGGCCGTATCCCGCGCCTAGGAATGTATTATCGAACGCGAAGCGTCCCGTCTCGGTCTTCCAGTAGGCACCGTTCCAGTAGTACTCAATATAGTTGTCTTGATAGCGTGGGTACCAAAGCCTGTGCGTGTTGAGGTTATTCGTGTCGCCGCATTGTGAAAACGGCTGCATGCAACACCATTCGTATAGGGGGTTTGAATAGTTGGAGGAGAGCTCCACTGCCATCGCGACTCGAAGTGTCTGGCCTGCATGGGCATCCCATTCGAGCCAATGCGTCGCACAGCCGAAGCCGTTACCGTTGTAAAGGGCTCCGTTATTCCAGTCACCCCAATAGTAATGACCGCCGCGCCCCGCGCCATGGCTTTCATCCGTATCCGCGTATGCAAGGCCGGCAAGGCCGAGCCCGGCAGCAATCGCCAGCGCTGCCAGCAGGCCGCGTCTCGATATCGGTGTTCCATTTTTCTCAGTGTCTGCTCGGTCCTCATTCCGAGCATCGAGACCGTTCATCTACGCGCACCTCCCGTAAGGGACATGCGCGGCCTGGGGACGGAGGCCGCGCCTCCGTCCCGGTTCGTAATTACTTCTTTGCCGTGGCGACGCCGTCCGAATCGGCGTAGCGCCATCTGACGTAGAGCGTGGTGTCCCGGACCATCTTGATGTTCTGCAGGGACGACCCCCCCCCGCTCTATCTGTCAGGTATGCGTCGCACACGATATGTCTCCAGGTGCCATTGCCCATCTTGCGGTAGGCGTCTGTCGGCGTAGCGAGTGAGATGCGCTCGCCGTAGTAGACGGCCATGTGACCGACGCCGTTGTCGCCGATGGCGGGAAGGTCGATACCGTCAAGGGCATGTGACTCGATATCGCCTGAAAAGTCCGGGAGTCCAAGGGCACCCGAGATGGATGCCGCCCCGTCCTTCGGCTGCGATTTGTAATCGACTCCATTCTCAGGTCTCAGGGATCCGTCTGCATAGTCAATCCTCAGCGTGCAGCGGTTGCGGCCGTAGAGGTCGAGTTTCTGCCCCCTGTCGAGGTCGATGCCCCCAAAGGAGTCAATAAGCTCCCTGGTCGTGAACCAACCGGTGAAGCCGCTAGAAGCGGTGTCGCCAAAATGCTCGTTGAGGTTGCACACAGCCTTTACCGCCGCCTGAGTGGCGGCATCGGATGCCGTGTACTTGCCCGGGTCAGCGTGATCGATATAGACGATATGCTCATCGTCGACGCCGTCAGCGTAGTAGGTGATGAGCGATTTCTTTGCGCAATACTTAACGCTGGGCGTGACGATGGTGCCGTGGAAACGGTGGACGAGTGGCCATACCTCGGCTGTGCCTGAGCGCTTCTCGGTTTTGAATTCCTGCTGGACGGCACAGCTCAGGTACATTCCGTCCACAGCACGGGCCTCGTCCTCGGTAAGTTCGAGCATCTGCGCGTCACGCGAGAACTCCTTGACGAGCACGGCATCTGTCGGCTTCGGTATAAGGTCGACCTGGATGCAGCGCAAGGTCTTGCCCGCCACGCCCACTGCAGGGGCGCTTTCAGCATCCGTGGCGCTCACATAAGTTCGACACCACGACACATCGCTTTGGAACGCGCGAACCTCGAGGTCGTAGTGACGTGCGACCTCACCCTGGAGCCAGACCTTGATCTGGCTCCAGCGCAGGCTGGCGCCGCTTTGACCGACCCACTCGCCGTCGGAGCGGGCGTCAGACCACGTCCCGCTGTCGCGGGAAAGCGCCATGTACCCGATAGATCCCTCATAACCCGTTCCCTTGAGGTAGAGACGGAACGCCTCGAGCACGTAGTCCGGGTTGAAGTTCGTGCCAACGTGGCGGTAGGCGGGGACTTCCATGAAGTCGCCCGTTTTAGAGATGTAGGCCTGACCCATGACCACGGCATCCTCATCGGGTGCTGGATCTGGCGTGTTCGCAGCGTACCAGCGATAGATCATCGCAGTCGGCTTTCCCATCGTTTCCCACAGCTCCTTTTTGGCAGGATAGCAGGTGGCGAAGGGGTCGCCGCAGGTCGGGGCCTGGGGCCAAGTGATTTCTTCGGCGCCACTATTTAGCTCTAGCTTGCCTGTAAAGGGAACCTCCTCGATGACCCATTCGGAAGCCTTATTCTTTGACGTATCCGTATCATAGCCGTCATGCCACATGAATAGCTGTGTCGGTTTGGCGGTCGTGCCGCCATAGCGGTTCACAGCCTGCCCCGACGCATCGCTGATGACCTGTACGGCATTTTTGGTGCCGTCGGAGTTCCATTTATCGACAAGCCACCATCCGCAGGTGCGGTCAGCGACAGTATATTTGCAGATGACGAATTCGCGTTTGGTGCTCGTCCTGATGTCAGTTCCGTCGAAGGGGCCTCCGCCCCACGCATTGAGGGCCGCAGAGCCATCAACGACATGGGCGGGACGGAAGGTGATGAGATAGCTTTGGTCGGCATCCGCATAGTTGCCGCCAATCTCCTGGTAGTTCGCGAACTCTGTCAGGAACAGCTGGTTCAAATTCGGCTCGGGCCTGGTCTTGTCATTTCCTGCAAAGAGCTCCTGCTGGTAGATTGGCGTGCGATTTGATGACTTGGCGTTGCATACGTCCCAGTTGAGTGAATCGTCAACGGCGGCGTGAACACGGCAGACCATCCCGAAGAAGTCCTGACGCGACCCGTGCGGAATTGCGGGGAAGCTGGTCGCGCACCAGCCCGTTCCAAATGCCTTGGCGCCCCATTCGCTGTGCCAGACCTTATCGATTCTGATGTCTCGTAGCTCGAACCATGCTGCGAAACTGTGCGAAAAACCGCTGCCCGTCCGGCGATACCACTTGGAAGAGTCTTTGTAGGAGCGGCGCTCCCACCCGGTGTTGAATGTCGCTTGCTGGCCCGGGGACGGACAACCGGCATAGTTATTCTTGAGGTCGCAGTTAAAGTCAAGAATCTTATGGGGGTCATCGGGGGCATCCTCATAAATGCGCCCGCGGTTGTCGTCCTCGCCGTTATCGTACCAGAGGCGGTGAGAGGTGCCGTAGTTTGTGTCGCCGCAGGCCGAGAGCGGATAGAAGCTGAGGTGGTACCACAGCGTGTTCTCATAGTCGCACTCGATTTGCAGGTTGAGGGCGCAACGAAGCTGCTGGGTTCCCGGCCAACATGTCCATTCGCACCAGCTTGTAGCATAGCCCATGCACTTGGCGCTGGGGTTCGTATACGACCTACTCCTGCCAACATGGCCTTTTAGCATGCCGTATGCGTCCCAAAATCCCTGGCCGATACCGGCGTTTTGGCCCCAATAGTCCCAACCAAAAGCATCGTCGGCACCAAGCAATCCCAACCCAGCTGCGACTGCTAAAGCGGCGAACAGGCCTCGCCTGCTAATCGGGGTTTCCTTTAAGGTCTTATCGGCAGCGGTCTTGCTTTCGTATTTGTCAGCCCTCATCTACGCGCACCTCCCGCAAGGGACATGCGCGGCCTCGGGACGGAGGCCGCACCTCCGTCCCGATTTGTAATTACTTCTTTGCCGTGGCGACGCCGTCCGACTCCGCAAACGCCCATACGGCATATACGGTCGTGTCGCGTTCCATCTTGATAGTCGTGAGAGGCGACCCCCCCCCGCCTTATCGGACATGTAGCCCTTGAAGACGAGACGTCGCCACGTTCCGTCCTCCAGCTTGGTGAAAACGTCAGCCGATCCGGCGAGCGTCACCGACTCGCCGCGGTAGAAGGCCGCGTGCGCCACCCCGTCATCGCCGATGGCGGGCAGGTCGATCTTGTCGAGCCGGTGCTTCTCGACACGCCCGGTGAAGTCGATTAGCCCGAGTGCGCCGTCGACCACTTCGGCCTTATCGCTCGGCTTCTTCCTAAAGACGGTTCCAGCGTCGGGCTCGACCGATCCTTCCGCATATTCGATGCGCAGCGTGCAGCGGTTGCGTCCGTAGAGCTTCAATGCTCCCTTGTCGGGAATCGAAAGGGAGGTTGCCGGATCGACTAGCGCGGCATCCTTGAACCATCCGGTGAATCCCGATGCAGAATCCTCGACAAAATGGGCATCCAGGTTGCAGGGCTTTCTCCCGGCCGCCTCAAGGGCGGCCTCGACGGGCGCGTAGGCATCGCCCGAATAGACATTCGAGTCTCGGTAGACGAGGTGCTTGGCGTCAATGCCGTCCGCGTAGTACTCGACGCAGACAGATTCGACCTTGCTCGGCTTTGACACCACCGTTCCTTTGTAGCGGTCGGTCCAGACCGTCACGTCTGTGAAGGGGACGGTGCGAATGCCGAGCATTGCGGCGGCGTAAATATAGCCCGACCCCCAGGACTCGTCGACCACAAAATCCTCGTCGCCTGAGAACTCACGCACGACGCGGCCGTTTTCCGGTTTCCTGATGAGATGGACATTCAGGCCGGCGATCTTGCCGGTCAGCCCCTCGGAGCGGGCGGGCACGCCGACCATGGACCACACCTGGCCGGCGTGGTCCGCGCGCTCCGCTTCGCAGGAGACGTTGGCACCCTTGGTGTCGGAGGCGTAGGTCATGAGGCCGCCCGTCCATTGGCTGCGGACGAGGACGCCCCCCTCCGTCTCCTCAATCTGCCACCTCGGGCCAAGGCCGTCGTTGCTCTGCCAGATCTGCACGTTATGGTTCGAATAGACGTCGATGAGCCAACCGAAGGTATTCGCGATATAGATGGTGCCGGACGCGGTTTCCTGGACGAGGAACTGCTGCGCGATCGTCGAGTTCGTCGTCCAAAGCTCGACGTTTTGGCCGTTGACGTTGCCCCTGTTGACCCCGTCGTAGACATCGAGGCAGAGCCCGGAGGGGGTCCGGAACTCAAACCAGCCGGTCTGGGGAGATTCATCGTCTGATGTGATGTTCGCGCCCGCCGCCGGCGCGCCCTCGGCGGTGCCGGAATTGGAGTAGTACGGCCCCATCCAGCCGAGGCCGCCCACGAAGGCTCGGTAGCAGAGGTCGTAATGCTTGGAGATCTCGCCCTCGAGCCAGACCTTCACCTGCGCTATGGGCGACGAGGAAGACTCGAGGATGCGGACGCCGTCGGAGCCCTCGATCCACTCGCCTCCGGCCTGGGGCCGTGCGGCATAGTGTATGGACCCCGGGAACTTCGAGCCCTCGAGCCTCATTTCAAGATTATGGATGGAATGCCCTCCGTGCGGCCAGCCTATATGGCGGTGCGAGGGGCATTCCAGCTGCTTGCTGTCCCAGGTGACGACGCCGCAGGATGCCATAATGACCGCATCCGGGTCGTCGGTGACCTCGGCTCGCACGTCGGTCATGTAGAGCCTGAAGATGGGATAGACGGGAAGGGAGGACTCGTTGACGGAGTCCCTGATATAGCCCAGTGGCAGGATCATCTGCGCATCGTCGCCGATCCTATTGTGCCACCCCTGGATCTCAACAGTCTCGCCCACCTTCATGAGGTCTTGCGACAGGGCGACGCTGCCGTGGCAGCACGCCTCCTCCAGCATCCATTGGGCACCCGCCTGCTGGCCCCATCGCCCAGGGCAGGCCGCACTGTAGACCTGGGGGTTGGCGCCCTTGCCGGAGCTCCAGAGATCCAGCCTCTGCCCGTCGGCGTCCGAAGTGAAAAACCAGCACTTGTGATCCGTCTCGCTCGTGACAGACGGCTCGTGGTGGACCCACCAAGAGTTTGTGAGGTTGGCGGACTCGGGGTTTCGCCAGATTTCCGCATGTCCCCTATCCATGGTCGGAGCCGTATGTCCCCTGTTGTCCAGGCCGCGATCGAGGCCTGGACCGAGCATATTCGCGACGCAGAAGGTGAACGTGCCCCTGCCGTCATTTTTGTTGGGCTTCATCATCCAATTCTGGTTGACGCCCTCGTAGTCCGTCCAGATGACGACCTGACGCCCATTCTCATAGGACGCGATCGCATTGTTGTTGGAGTCGACGACCCCCTGGGAAAGGTCCAGCCTCATCTCGGGCGCGCAAACCGGGATAATCTTGAAGATACCGCCCATGATGGACATGTCGTTCTCGAGATATATCTTCTCGACGTTTATGGCCATGTCGTTATCGGGGGCATAACGGCGAAACTTGATGTCGTCTGGGTTTTTATTTGCTGGAACTCCGTTCACCCAGACATTCCAGATATCCATGCGAGCCTTAACTTTCTCATCATGGGGTTTCGCCTGGCGACGAACGAAGGTATCGCACCCGGGCCCCTCATAGAACCCGTTGGCGAGCCAACCGGTGCCCCATCCGCTGTTGATGAGGTTTCCCTGAAACGATCCGACCAGATTGTCGTTGAGGAATACGTAGCTTCGATTGTCATCGCCATCCCTGGAGCCATACCAGAGGTGATTGCCATTCGAGCTAAGCGAGGAGCAGTAGTAGAACGGACGAAACACGATATGGTCATAGAGCTCGTCAGACCAGTCACACTCCACCACGCAAGCAAACTCTGCAATTAATTTCTGACTGCCGTCTGCGGTGGCGTTCCATGCGCCATTGTTGGTGGACTTGCCGAAAAAGAAATCGTTGACCCCGCGATCAGCATGGGGATGCGTGATCTCGCCCGAGATATAGCCGTTCACCCATTTGTTGCCGATCCACTGCCCGCGCCCGAAATTCTGCGCGGCAAGGGCATATGCCTGGGTTCTCGATAGGATGCCCAGCCCGGCTGCAACCGCGAGGGCCGCGAAAAGACCGCGGCGCGAAATGGGCGCGGAGATACCGGTGTCGGATCCGTCGCCATGGGGTCGGCCCTCATTTCCGGTCGCCTTGCGCGCTTCATAGCGGGCGATTCCCCTTTTATTTCGGGAGCCCATATCAGTATCCTCTCGACTTGATGGCAGACAGGCCACAGCACAAGGCCACCGCCAGATAGACGGCAGCCTGGTACAAATCCAGCCTCATGGATGCAAGCAGACATGCCGCGAGCCCGAACAAGGATGTAAGTGCGTAAAAGCGCCAATCGTCGACCTTTCGCGCTATAAAAGCGAAAATGAATATGGCGACGGGGATCCAGATGGTCTCAACAGACCCTCGCGTCAGGTAGAACAGGGCGGCCCGCTTGCCCATCACGGGCATGATGTTGACGATGATGGAATAGGCCGAGTATGCGCAGGCGGGCAGGAGGGTCGCGGAAGACACCGCCGCCGAGAGTGAGAGCTCATCCTCATCGGGCCCCATAAGTGAAAGGTTATCCAGCACTCGATATCCTCCAAGGAACTACGTTTGCCGTCAGTTGGTCGGGGCCTTGTGGCGACCAGCCCGCCACTAGCCCATGGTCGCCCATGGGCATTCGGCCCCATCAATAGCGTAAGACGACAATCCGCTCAGTGCCGGGCGGTTTGGTGCCATTGGGTGACAGGCCGAGCGTGAAGGGAAGCTATCCTGGGGTAGAATGTCCCTAGAAATCGGCACGTCTATCGGAGTATTCGGATATATGTTTAACAGATTATTCAATTTGCTTGCTGGGACCAAAAGGGAAAAGAACCCCGCCGATAGCTCGCGTGCAGATATGCCCCTGAGCCGGGAATTACAGCGGCAATTTGTCCGCAGCTATATCGAACAGACCGCCTCCGAGCGCGAAGGCGGCATCCCGAATGGCGTGTACGAGACTTCTATCGTCTCTTTCGTGTTCAACCATGAAAGGATTGAGGGCAGCTCGCTCACGGAATGGCAGACAAGGACGGTTTTCGAAACCAGGGATACCGTTCTCGCGGACTCAACCACCCCCGGAAACGTCCGCGAGACGGCAAACCATACGAAAATGTTCGATTTCCTTTTCGATTCGCTGGACAGGGAGCTGACCCCCGAATTCATCAAGGAGATCCATCTGCAGCTCATGGCAGGGGTAATGGACGTGCCCGGCCAGTGGAAGATTCTGGGCAACGGCGTGGGAAGCGTCATCACGGCACGCCCAGAGGAGGTTCCCTCGCTAATCGACCGCCTGGTCTCGGAATATAACAAATTCGAGCCGTCCCTGGAGAACATCGTCAGGTTCCATGTTCGATTCGAGACGATCCACCCCTTCCCGGACGGTAACGGAAGAGTCGGAAGGGCCATCGCCTTTCGTGAATGCCTGCGAGCCGGACTTATTCCCTTTATCGTGACGGACGCCTCGAAGGAAACCTATTACGCCTCCCTCGATGAGTTCAGGGCGGGGACTACAACACCGCTTATTTCCTATGCCGAGGCAATGCAGGTCGATTTCGTTTCCACGATAGCGCCCATGCTCGCCGACCGCTCTCTGTCCGACAGCCTACTTGGAAAATTGGGCATAGAGAGACCGAACTTCAAGGATGACGCGGGCTTTGTCGGCCCTTCCACAAAATCGTTGAAATCCAGCCTCGAATCAGTCGAAAAATCTGGATCCGAGATCAAGTCCGATCATAAGACGCATCGCACTCGTCGGATTTAGCCTCAAGCAATGATGGGACCGTTCTTCCCGAACGGTCCCAAACCCGGTTTCAGGGCACGGTGTCGTGGCATTTCAGCGATGAGAGCACTGCGCCCTTTATTACTCGATGCTCAGATTCTCAGAAGCGGCTTTTTGACCTGCAACCGGCTTTAACAATCGACGAAACGAACGGGGACGTCCATGGGCAACGGCCCACGGGTCGTGACCTTAATCGTTCCGAAGCTCGAATTCAGAACCTTTCGATGGGCGATATCGGCGGGCATACGAAAATAGTCCTCATTATCGATATGTACGGTGCAGGTGGGCCACCCTCCGCATGTGACGACAACCAGCTCCCCCACCTCGGTAGCGCTCTCAAGAAACTCACGGACCGTCATGCTGCGGCCCGATGAGTTAGCGCCCATGCCGAAATTGAATTCATTCATTATTTGCCTCCGGTTGCTCGTTGACGAGGGCGCGTTCGCGCCATTGTTCCGTAGTCGCCAGATGGCCGGCCGGATGGCTATCTCTAATAGTTTACTACGGGCAGCTTTGCTAGGGCTCGGGAACGCCTGAACACTTGTTCCGAGTCCATATCCAATCGAGCGCTCCCGTTAGTGTGGAAATGATAGGTCCGTCCCGCACCGCACGCGCAAACTGTCACCCTGTGGCACCAAATCGGTGCTCATGGCGCCGATGCCGGCGGTACGTTAGACCATGGGGGCGCATGCCAATAAATGTAGCCAGAAACCCGCGTCCCCTCTCCGGTAACCGAGAGAATGGAGCAGTCATGCGACCTGGAGGAAAGATGAAGGAGTGCGCCGGCAAGCTCTTCGGCCGCATCGGCGCCCGTCTCAAGAAAGGCGCGGTCATCGGTACGGGCGCGGTGCTCATCGCGAGCCAGGTGCTCTCCGTCGTGCCGGCGCCGACCGCGGCATATGCCGCATCGTCCGAGACGATCACTCGCGGCGAGCGCGTGAACTACGGCGGCTACTACATGTACAATTCGACGACCTCTGAGGGTACCCCGGCGATCTGTCTTGACCCGGCGAAGCGCCACCCGCTCGATGCCATGACGGCCACCGCACAGCTGCCCATTGAAACCGACTGGACCAAATGCTACACGGGAGGCGGCGGTGATCAGACCCGGATAGACCGCACCGACGGGATGGCGAGGGTCCTCTACTACGGTCCCACGGGTCCTGGTTTCGAGGAGGCGAAGGCAAAGGGCCTGTGGAACTTCAACTGGTACGACGGCACACCCCTGGACTACAGCAAGATGCTCGCTATCCAGCACATCGCCCTCTCGGCCCTCTCGAAGAGCTCCAGCCAGTACGGTATGCAGGGCACGACGGCCGCGTTCCGCAACTGGTGCTATAAGACCATCCTCTACTACAACGGCAATATCAACGCGGGCACATTCCTTGCAAATCTGGACAAGAATCTGCCGGGACCCGCACCCCAGTCCTTCAAGAACTCAATCTACTTGGTCAACTACGGCACCGGCACCCAGTGCCTCATCACCTTCCACAACAAGGGGAAGATGAAGCTCAAGAAGAGGAGCTCGAACCCCAGCATCTCCGACAACAACCCCTGCTACTCGCTCGAGGGCGCGACCTACGGCGTCTACTCCGATTCGGGCTGCACCCAGCAGGTGGGCACCCTCACATGCAACGCCTCCGGCGACTCGAACGAAATCGATATCGCACCTGGCACCTACTATGTCAAGGAGACCAAGGCGGGAAAGTCCTACGCGCTCGATGAGGGGATCCATAAGGTGAACGTGTCGGGTGGCCAGACGGCGACCGTGAACGTCACCGATGCCCCCCAGAACGACCCTGCCGACATGCTGGTCGCCAAGGTCGATGCCGAGACGGGCAAGGCCTCCCCGCTCGGTGCCGGCACGCTCGCGGGCGCGGAGTTCACCGTCAAGTACTACGACGGCTTCTACACACAGGAGAACCTGCCCGAGAAGGCCACGAGGGCCTGGATTCTGAAAACGGATGAAAACGGCCGAACTTCTCTTGCGCGTGTAACACTTGACAAGGACAAGTACTTTATTTCGGGTGACAGCTTCTACACAAGCACAAATGGGAACATAACCCTTCCAATTGGTACTGTAACCGTTCAAGAGACAAAAGCTCCAAGCGGGTACCTGCTTTCTGATAATTCAGTTCACATTCAACAAATTACATCTAACACTACGACAGAGCGTGTAACGACCTTCGTTGAGCCCAGCGAGGACGCCCCCACTGTGCGCGAGCAGGTGAAGCGCGGGGATATCGCCTTCAACAAGGTCCACGGCGAGGATATGACCGGCCTCGCGAACGTCCCGTTCAAGATCACCTCCAAGACCACGGGCGAGAGCCACATCGCCATCACCGATGCGAACGGTATCCTGACGACCGAGTCCTCGGCCTGCCCGCATACCCAGAACACCAACGGTAACGATGCGGCACTCAACGCCGACGGCACCCTCGATGAGTCGAAGCTCTCCATCGACAACGGCCTGTGGTTCTCCGGCTCGAAGGACGCCCAGACCGCGGCAGACGATGCGAAGGGCGCGCTTCCGTATGACACATACACCTTCGAGGAGCTCCGCTGCGCCTCAAACGACAGCCTCAACCTCGTCAAGTTCGAAGTGACCGTGAGCCGCGACGCCTACACTATCGACCGCGGCACCGTGGACGACAACCCCATCGAGATCGGCACGACCGCGACCGACGCCGCAGACGGGGACCATAAGCTCCTGGCATCGAACCAGGCCGAGATCGTCGACACGGTTACCTACAAGGGCCTCAAGAAGGGCCTGGAGTATGAGCTCTCCGGCACCCTCATGGACGCCGAGACCGGAGAGGCGCTGAAGGACGTCGCCGGCAAGGAGGTCACCGCCACGGCCAAGTTCACGCCCAAGGCATCCAGCGGCAAGCAGAAGGTCAAGTTCAAGTTCGATGCCACGCTTCTCGGTGGCCATAAGGCGGTCGTGTTCGAGCGCCTCTACCTTGAAGGCAAGATCCAGGCGTCACACGAGGATCCCGAGGACGAGGACCAGACGGTCGAGTTCCTGCCCGTCAAAATCGGAACCACCGCGACCGACGCCGCCGACGGAGACAAGGCCATCGGGGTCGGCAAGGCCGTGACCATCGAGGACGAGGTCTCCTACGAGAATCTCGCCACGGGCCGCGAGTACACCGTCACCGGCACGCTGATGGATTCCGAGACCGGAGAACCCCTGAAGGACGCAGACGGAAATGCCGTGACCGCATCCACGACCTTCGAGCCCGAGAAAACCGAGGGTAAGGTGAAGGTGACGTTCTCGGTCGACACCTCGACCCTTTCCAATAAGAAGCTCGTCGTGTTCGAGAAGCTCGCGGCAGATGGCAATGTCATCGCCAGCCATGAGGACCTGACGGACGAGGGGCAGACCGTCGAGGTCGTTCCTCCCGAGATCGGCACGTCTGCGGCCGATGGCGCCGACGGCGACAAGGAGATCACCGCCGACGGCAAGGCCTCCATCATCGACGCCGTCAAGTACACGGGCCTCGTCCCCGGTACCGAATACGAACTCATCGGCACACTCATGGACGCCGAGACCGGCGAGGCACTGAAGGGCGCCGATGGCAAGGAGATCACCGCCACGGCCAAGTTCACGCCGCAGTCCCAGGACGGCACCCAGGACGTGACATTCACGTTCGATGCAAGCGAGCTGGGCGGCGCCAAGGCGGTCGTATTCGAGAAGCTGTTCGTCGACGGCACGCTAATCGGATCCCACGAGGACACGACCGATGAGGGACAGACGGTCGAGATCTCCCCGAGCCTCAAGACCACGGCGGCCACTATCCAGGGCAGCAAGGTCGTGAAGCCCGAGGACGAGGTCGCCATCGTCGACACCGTCCACCTCAAGGGGCTGCGCCCCGGCCAGAGCTATACGCTCACAGCATCGATCAACAAAAAGGCCGATGGTACGCAGCTCACGCTCGCGGACGTGAAGGACGCCTCGACCCTTGCCGGCAATGGAATCCAGAAGGGCTCCACTGGTACCGCATCCGGCACCGACCTCTCGAAGGCGCTCGTCGACGTCACCGGGACGGGCTCGTTTGTCAGTATTCCCGATGGCCCCAAACTCACCAAGAACGATGACGGGACCTACACGCTCACGATGCCGGGCGCGACGCAGGACGCGGTCGACATCGTAACGAAGCTGAGCGGCAGCCAGGTGAAACTCGAGCCTTCCGATAAGGGTGACAAGGCGGACGGCGACGGCACGGCAGCGGGTTCGGAATCGAACGTGGAGAACTCGACGCTGGGCATCTACGAGGTCATCGCCAACGGGCAGGTGTGCTTCACCCCCGCCGTGTCCGATCTCGACGTAGATGTCCCCATGGTGTTCAAGGCCTCCGACGTGGCAGGTCAGCAGGCGGTCGTGTTCGAGAGTCTGCAGCGCGACACCGATGGCAAGGAGATCTCCAAGGAGACTGACCTCGAGGATACCGACCAGACTATCGATATCGAGAAAGCCCCCGAGGGCAAGAACCTCGACCAGACCGGCAACTGGATCCTCTACGCGGCAATCGCTGCCGGAGTCGCGGCCTGCATCGCCGGTATCGTCCTGATCCATCACAAGCACAAGATCTAAGGCGCTTTCGCTATAAAGCCAAAGGGCCCCGCTCACACGAGCGGGGCCCTTCTCTTTTTGAAAGGAGCTGTCGGTTTGTAAGGGGTTTTCCATGCGCCCCCATCGGGATGCGACTATGAATGCGGGATATTCTCGTGGTCGAACACGCCGACCATGCGGATTCGGCGGTTTCTCTCGCGGATAAAATACACGACCAGGACATCGTCGTCGTAGGTATGGGCCTCACGGTGCTTGCCGTCAGAATAGGGCGGATGGACGAGAACGTGGTCGTCCCATCCGCTTTCCTCTATCATTCCGGTGCGGCCGAGTTCGTCAATACATCCCTTGACCGCGTTGACGACTTCCACGTATTCGGTATGGGAGTATTTCGGCTTCAGCACGACGAGCGTTTTCCAAAAGGAGGCGGGAACCTTGACATCGTAGCGGTTCACTGCCCGACCTCCTCGGGCTCGATGCCCATCTCCGCAAGTATGCCTGCCGGTATCTCGAGCGGGTCCTCCCCGGAATCGTCCTCAATCAAACCGTACTCCTGGGCCTCGGCACGAAGCATCGCTACGCGCACTTCCTCCGAGTAGAGGCGGCCGGATGGCGATGAGAACAGGCCGTCGAAAGGCGTCCTGCCGGTCTGGGCAACCTGATTGACCATAATGCGCATCGCATACGGCGTCGTGAGACCGCTCCTGGCGAAAGCCCTGTCAGCGCGGTCCTTCACCTCATCGGGGACGTTCAGCTGTATCAGTGCCATATATATCACCTCTCAATATGATAATGACATACTATCGCATAATCATAGTACCCAAAAGCCTTTCGTTTAGATGCGATGTTGCCGCCTTGATATCCCCATTTCCATGTGGTCACCCTTTGGAAAGGCGGCAAAGCTCGCATCAGCCCGGCAACATATCGCAAGATGCCGCGCGCCAGGCGCAGGAGCGCGCCAAGCAGAACGAGCAGCCCGACTCCCCTATAAAGACATGTCCTCTTCCCGAAGTGATCCAGTCGTATTATCAGGAGCAGGGCGAAGTAAAATCGACCGAAGAGCGAGATGGCGTGGAGCAAATTCACACCTGGTTCCATAGAGCCGGTCCATCTTTTCCGCTTCGGGCCTATTTCGTGGCGCCGCAACCGGAGCAGCGGTAGCCCGTGAGAATCTGCTTGGTCCCGGTCTGCACCTGATATTGCTCTTGATGCGTAACGGCATCGTGGTGAACAGTCACTTGGGGTGTATAAATAGAGTATGAACAACCGGTGCTATCTTGATGATTGATGGCGTCAGTGAGAGAAGTGGTTACATAACCGTCAGAGAATCTAAACTCATCGTAGCCAGCACTAACCGTCTCATCCCATGCAGCCTGATCGACCACAGTTCGAGTGCGAGTCTCGTACACCGGTTCGCTACGGTATTGCGCCTGCCACGTATGCTCATGAGAGGGCTTTGAGGTAGAGCCTAAGGACGGCTTGGAGTCCGACTTGGACGGCGCGGAGCTAGAGCCTGTCGACGGCTTCACGGCATCGGCCTTCTTTTCCTCGGCCTTCGCGGCGCTGTCGGTCGCGGCGTCCCTCTTCTCCTCCACCTTCTCCTTGTCGGCGGCAGGGGCCTTCGAGGCGTTGTCGGTGACCTTGTTCACCACGTCCTTGCCGGCATCCCCCGTTAGCGTGCCGTCGCCCTTGGAGATGGCATCGTTCACCTTGTCGAGGACCCCATCGATGTCGTCCTGGGTGACGTCCCCGGCGGGCTTGGTCTCGCCGGTGAAATCAGTGCAGCCGGAGCCCTTGTGGTCGCCTGGGACGGCCTGCTCGCCGCCGCCGGAGGGGGTGGTGATGGAGCCGTCCGGGTTGATGATGGGGATCGCGGTGATCTCCCAGGTGCCCTCGGTAAGACGCACGCTGTCCTTGCCCTCGATGGCGTCGGATGCCGGCGTGGCATGGTAGAACTCGGTGCCCGCCTCGGCGCCGTCGGTGCAGACATAGCGGGTGATGAGGGGCGAGGAGTCGACCGTCACGCCCTCGGCCTCGATCTTGACGGTCCAATCAACCGTCGACTCGGCCTTATCCGAGACCTGCTTCTTGTTGGCGCCAGTGCCGGCCTCGACCTTGGAGGACTCGGGTGTGGGTGTGAAGGCGCCGGTCGCCCATGCGCCGCCGAGCCCCAGCCCCGCGACGACGAGCGCGACCGCGGCGCCGATGGCGACCTTCCGCTTCAAAGGCATTGTGCCGCCGTCGTCTCCATCGGGTACGAGGTTGAGTTCCTGGTCCAGCTCGTCCTGGGGTTTGTTGTCGTTCTCATCCATGATGTTGCCTTTCTCTAATCCCCTATCGGATTCTATTCTACCGTTCGGACATGATGATCTCGGCCACGCGGTCGACCCGGACGCCTCCGGCGATCATCTCCAACGCGGTCAGTATGCGGGCCTTCTGCACGGGCCCCAGGGAGCGGATCGTCTTGGTCTCGGACAGGCCCAGCGCGCGGAGTAGCGTCCTCGCACCTACCGCCCCCACTCCGGGACAATTCTTGAGGAACGCAAACATTCTGATTTTAGCTGCGGCGCGGCTCTCATCGTTGAGCACATCGACAGGGGCTATCTCACCTGCCTTGAGGCGCTCCTTGAGAGCAGCGCGCTCCCGGCGCACCTCTACAGAGCGTTCACGGCCTTGGTCTGATATTTGCTTTGAGTAGCGCAATTGGTCATTCGGCATAACACCGTCTCCTTAAATCCCTATCGCGGACTGATGGGCGCCCTGAATAGCGGCGCATTGACGGTGTCGATCACTTTAACCACTTATACCCCATGATTGGCGCAAAAACAAGGAACTTTACCCTTCTTCCGGTAAGGGGTACCTCTTATACGGCCGTTGTAGGGCATTTGGAGACGCATGTCCTGCTGGGGAATTGCAAAGCTATTATCAAGCGCTCGTTTATCATAGAATATGCAAAAGACAAGTGCTTGGCATAACGATTACGAAGGATGAACGATGATTATCTCCGCAAACAAGATGCAGACGCTCAAGGCGGCGCCGAATTCAGCCTATGAGGTCATCCTTCCGGAGTTCCTCTACCACTCAAATAAGATTGAGGGATCCACCTTCACGCTCGATCAGATCGAGACGCTCTATGTGCGGAATAAGGTGACCGGAGACCATGACTTTGACGACATCATCGAGACCAAGAATTCCTTCAAGATGTTCGATCGAATGGTCGACACGCTCGGTGTTGAGTTGACGCCGGAACTCCTCATTGAATTCGAGACGATCCTACACAAGGGAACGACCATGGCGGCCAACGGTGAAAGCGGGCATTTCAAATATATTCCCAACCGCATCAGAAACAGTTCGGTACAGGTTGCCCTCCCGAGTGACATACCGACCGCCATACCGCAGCTGCTCGCCGAATGGAACACCAGCCCGAAGGACTTCGAGTCGATTTCTCGTTTCCACGCAAGGTTCGAACATCTGCATCCGTTCCAGGATGGCAACGGGCGAATCGGCCGCCTCATTATGATGAAGCAGTGCATCGAAAACGGTGTCGACCTAATCGTCATTGACGAAAAACATGCGGACGAGTACAAGAGCTGGATGGAGATCGCGCAGACTCAGGGCAATTTCCGCTTCTTCGATGAGGTTCTTCGGAAGTGCCAATCTTCTTTTGACGCCAGGATGCACGAGATGGGTGCAGACTTCCTCATCCAGCACACCCCTGAGACTCTTGAGGAGGGGAAGCGTTCAATCGACCCTTCCCTTCCGTCGACCGCCAAGATCCAGGCAGACTTAAAGGCTCTCGAAAATAAGGGCCGAGCAGCTAACGCACCTTTGAGTGAGGGACATAATCCCCACGGCGTTTGATCTGCAATTTAGCAGTGCCATATCTAGACCGAAATATAGAGCAGCGGGTGAATGAAAGCTCCTCCAAGCGCACCTAAACGCCCCCTTAGGCGACTTCTGCTGCGAACTCGGGACTCCACAGGGATCTCTGTTAAGCACTATAAAGATCGAGAAGAAGGGTCTGACCCCGGAGAAGTTCCGGGATCAGACCCTCCCCGATCTAGTCATAATTGAGGGCGTCAAGATTTGACATGCGGTTCAACAAGTAACGACACATGTAACGACGGGTCGTTGAATCGCCTAAGCTCCCACAACCCGTCTTGTGGCGACAACAACGCTGTTCTTGTACTTGGCAAGCTCAGCAATTGACAACTTCTCGATCGCGCGTATATCGCTTCATATAGACAAAATCCACTTTTCCCTATGCATTAACTGGAACAATAATCTTGTCGTACTCCACCCTGCCTCCGGGTGTGGCTTTATGTCCGCGAGAATACTTGCGCTTCTTTTCGTTAAGAATTGATGCGTTTATTGCCGCTGCCAAGTACAATCCAACCTCACGATTCGGTATGTCGCTATCCTTCATGCCAATCAAATAGGCGTCTGTATAGACTCCTATGGAATCCTGAAAATAAGTCTGTCCTTCAGTCGGCGGACCATTGTAAATGATGGACAACACGTTCCGATGGTGAACGAAATCAGCCGACCGTCAGTAATACATAATGCCGTTATTGTTGAACATGCAGTTAATCAACGGCAGAGAGAGCTCATCTGTCATCGACTTGCTGGCATTGTCCTGTTTACGTCAGCTCGCCAACGGCACCTGCGCCACCCTCATCTGTGACATGTTCAACGTCCTGCCGCCCTATATGGACTACTGGTTACACCGGCGGCGTAGTCCGCTAAAATGGCGGCATCGTGGTATACACGATAGATAGGAGCCGCAATGCCGTCGAACATACCAGCAACCACCATCAGGATCGAGCCGGAGAAGAAGAGAGGCATCCGCCATCCTCGACGAACTCGGCCTCTTCATGTCAACTGCCGTCAACGCATGCCTCAAGGCGCTCGACCGAGAAGGCGGGATGCCATTCGAGATGAAGGTCGCGCCAAAGAAGAACGAGGAGTAGCCTGGATGCCGCAAATCGAGAAAGAGAAGACAGATAGAGGCCTCGCGTACATGGAGGCCATCGCGGGGCGGTGGTTCTAAATGGCGTCATACACTACCGAGCGCGAGGGACAGATCGAGTTCTACGAGACGTTCATCCCGAGGGTAGACCCAGATTTGGATTTGGACGGGATTCTCGCTGACGACAACGACGGCGTTATCAATGGGAACCTCCTGGAATTTAAGCTTCGCGTCATCGATCTTAACGCCGTTCTATTCCAATGCGTCAAGTACCTCTCCGCCCGCCGACTTAAGGGAAAGCCGGTTCCTGCGAACGTGGTGATCGTCTCACTTGAAGATTCCGTTGCCTACATCTATCGCTCCGAGGACTACCTTGGACAGATTGAGACGGTGTACAACGGCCCTTCGTCCAAGAACAACAGCGGGTTCACGGCAGGCAAGTATGCGGACAAGCTGGACTATTCAGACCAGCTTTCTGCCGAAAGGCTCGTAATGACGCTGAAGACCGACAATTACACGAAGACACACATAGACGAAAATTGCATCGTCGGATGGGCTGAGGAATACTATCGGCTGAGACCGGACGCTCGCAAAGAGCACTTCATCGGCGACAGCACAGGAAAACATCAAGTTACTGGAGAGATTAGACAGCCCAAGATTTTTGAGCGGTACCTGATTCCCTATACCGGTCAGACCAATGTTAAGTTCGATTATCTGATGGACTGCCTGAACGATTTCCTTCAGAAAAAGGACCTGGGGGCTTTTTTCACCCCGGAGCCCTATGTGGAAAAAGCCAGGGAGCTTTTGGCGCAAGCTATCTCGCGCGTACCTTCAGGAAACGATTATGTCGTCATCGACCGCTGCGCCGGTACGGGAAACCTAGAACGGGGCCTTTCCGAGGATATTCTGTCACACTGCATCGTATCGACGAAGGAGTATTACGAGTACAAGGTGCTGCAAGAGCTGATCGGCTCGAAGGTTCGCCATATCATCCCGCCCATCGAGGCCGAGGACACCTTCGATGCCGGTAACGTAAGGGGCGCCGACGCTTTAACTCAAGAGTATGTCGAGAATCCACTTATCAGGCGTTATATCGATGACCCGTCATGTACGATTATTCTCTTCGAAAACCCACCGTTCGCTGAGACCACTTCAATGGAACATCAGAAGCGCGGCGAGGGAAAGCGGTCGTCTTCTGGCTGGAAGGCAAGTTGGGTTCTGGAACAGATGAGAAAGGCCGTAAAGGAGAATCCATCGATTTCTGGAACGTCGACCAACGATATGGGAAACGCCTTCATCTGGTCCGCGTTCGAGTACTATCTCCGACAACCAACCGACAGTTATGTCGTTTTTTCACCGGTTAAGTACTGGAAGGCCCAGGGTCTCGTGAAGAAGCGCTTCATTGACGGCTTCGCCGGGGACAGATTCCATTTCCATGCAAGGAAGCACTCATGTGTCCTTGTCGCCCTATGGTCGAATGAGGACGCAGAGAGCGATTCGTTCACGGTGGACGGCTTCGATATCGTCAAAGGAAAACTCGGGGCGCCGGTTTCTCTAGATTTCAGAAAAGTCGACTCGCTCTACAGCTCTCGTTACTACGACAAGCGCAAAATGAACGATGACATCGATGGCGGAATCCTTCTGCAAAAAACTGGGATCGAGGCAACGACGCAGAAGAAGCGGCTTAAACCCCGCTGGAACAAGAACATTCTCGGCTATATGGTCGCGGACGGGGTCGGGTTCGATAATCCCGAACTCCATTCGATACTTGTCTCGGCCGGCATATTCAACGGCAATGGCTTCTATCTCCGCCGTGACAACTTCTTGCAGAAGCTGCCCATGTTCGCTGCCTCCCGCTACATCTCCTACAACGGATCTTGGACGGAGCGAGGGCGCGTTATGAAGTCTGCCGACGGAGCGGACATATTTCTGAAGGACGCTGCTTCCGGAAAGTTGAATCAATGGCTGTTGAGGACGCTCCTGTTCACATGCTTGGAGTACCAGAATCACATGCGCTCGTTTACGGGCGGCGACGGTAGAACATACAGGAACGAACTGTGCCTTGACACTTCGAATGGCAGCACGGTGGCTTCCGAGACGCTCAAGAAGCTCGATCGCCGCGTTCGCGAAAGCGAGCTTCTGGCCGCATGGTCTAGGGTCCTTGAGGAGGCAAAGGAAACGACTCTATACGACAGCTCACTTACGTATGGTTTCTATCAGATAGGGGAAGAGCTCAACACATGGCATGAGCCGCCAAATGGAAAAAAGGGACGAATATATGATTACCCGTCCCTAAACGGGTCGATTCGTACTCTCAAGGAGCTTAACAAGGAGTACTACCTTAAGGAGATTGTCCCTAAGCTTTTCGAATATGAGTTCCTAAAATAGTGCGTCGATTGAATCGAGTAATCTGTTTTTCTGACTGTGCCTCCTGAATCGATTATCAGATTCTGGGGGTACAGTCAATTTATCTATGCATGAAAGCCTTTATGTCAATTCTGGTCTAACAGAGCCATTACTAATGCGCGATTTTCTTGCAAACCAGAACGCTTCGATATTTCGCCCCACCCAACGCGGAGGCGCAAGTAACCAGTGTAATGACGGAATCAGTGCCGCCGAAATCCGATTTTTCACTTGCGCAGTCAGACAGCGTGTTGAGCCAGGCATCGAAATCCGATTTCCCGGCAAAATCAAACCTGAGCAGCACGTCATAGCTCATCGGCACCTTTAAGCCGTACAAGGGTGTATAGCGAGAGGTTCTGCCATCCTTGTCCTTGAAGGTCACAGTACCGATACTTGAAAAACAGTCCGTTCGATAGCAATTCTGGAGTTCACTAAACGCCAAGGACCCGATTCCCATGTTGTGACCGTAAATAAGCATGTTCGAGCTTGTTGGCGACGACCCTTCTGCAATGTACGGACATCCGGAAAAAGACGGTGTGCGATCGAAGCCGTGATTGAGATAGAAGCCCTTCGAATCACCTTGCCGGCATGAGACAACAGGGGTCGAGATCGAGGTCCCTTCAACGGTGAGCCAGCCGGCATAGTCCGGGTTCTCATCTGCAAGAGACTGTCCACCGTCTTCTGCCTGCGCCTTCTGCTCAGCTGTATTTGTAATGACAGTCTCTCTTACAACTTCTGCGCCGAGGCATATGAAGATGAGCGCCGAAGTCACGAGAACACCTACGGCGATCCTTGCGGCGGCAAAATGCTTAGACCCCGATGCTGCGCGTTTACATTTCCGGTCGAAGCGCCTTTTTGCAAGCTCGCTGACCGGACCCATAAGGGGATTCATCCCTTCTTCTCCTTAATTTGCTCCTTGATGCCCGGCCAACCCATAGACTTTTCAGGCGAAAATTCCTCATCATCGTGGAAACGTTTGACCTGAAAACCGCAGCCGGACGCAAGCACGAAAGACCCGCCTCTGTAGGCCCAGCTGTTAGATTCACAAACGATGGATTTCCCAGACTTAGACACCTTCAAAGCGCTGCCACACAACGGACAGACCCCGTATTTCCTGAGATTCTTCTCATGGGCGCGCCTCTTGGCGCACTCGATGACAATCGTTGCATCCCTTTTGGTAAGGTTGTCGAAATCTAGGTCGCCCGCGGAGTCACCCAGAAGCCTCTTTATAAAAGTCAGCTGAGGCTCCGAGGCTGGATCCTCGGCCCATTTTGCCGCGCGTTCGCGGTCCCATAGCGCTCTATCGTGCGAAGTCTCGTAGTTTGATTCAAGCCAAAGGAGAATGTCCTGCTCGGCAACTTCAAGCGACCTATAATACCTGCGCTCCGTCTCCCCCAACCTCGTAAGGTCCGCAGTACAGCAATCGAGAAGATCCGGTTTATAAAGCGTGACCTGCCATCCCCTGTCTGATGCGCCGGGGCCGGCGATATTGCGATCGCCGTTGTAGTGGATAACCCATGCGATGGATCCCGTGGAAGATAGCACGTTGACCTTGCGCGACGTGAGAACCCAGCCGGAGGGGCAATCCTCCACCTCCTCGACCCTTCTTCCCAAATCGAGGAGCGAGCCATCGAGTTGCTTCTTACCGACCCTCTCGGGGAAATCCCTTTCATTGAGTCCGAACAACGTTGGCGGAGTGCAGATACTCTTGTCGTCCGACACGCCCAAACAGTCGATAAGCCTAAGTGATTTCTTTTTATAGCCGGTTACAGGGTCGGTGTAGAGCCTCAGCCCTCGCCCGACCATTTGCGTATAAAGGGATGGATTCTTCGTCGGGCGTGCCAGCAATACGGTTTCAATTAACGGCATATCCGTGCCCTCGGTAAATACCCCATAGTTGATAAGACATGGAATCTCGCGCGTAGTGAACGCGTCAATGATCTGTCGTCGCTCGTCTGCCGGCGTGTTTCCATCGACCACCACGGATCCAGGAATGAGTTCGGCCAGTGAATAGGCATGGTGAACGCTCGACGCAAATATAAGCGTCTGGCCTACATGAAGCTCATCGTATGCAGCAGCGACCTGTCGATTCGTCTCTGGGCGGTCAACCCGCTTCGCGAGTTCACTCACCCGGAAATCGCCCATACCAGTACGGACACCCTTCGTCGACCAGTCCACGATGGTCCTGCGGCAATCAATATCGCAAAGATATCCGTTGGTGATTCCCCAACGCAGGTCTTTCTGGAAAACGATATCGTCAAATACCGCTCCGAGCCCTCGGTCGTCTCCCCTTCTCGGCGTCGCCGTGAAACCGATGTGGAGGCGAGGCCTCAAGTAGTCGTAGATTTTCCGATAGGATGGTGCCAGGGCGTGGTGCGCCTCATCGGTGATAACCATGTCGAAGTCGCCGGGTTTAAATTCCCTTTGAAGGCGATTCGCAAGCGTCTGCACCGAAGCCGAGACTACCTCCTCACCATGCGAGTGCCGCTCGGCCTTTTCTATGCCGACCGGGCAGCTGTAGTACTTAACTGGCTGGGTCACAAGCTCCTCACGATGGGATAGAAGTAGTACCCTCCCCTTCCTGCCTATTTTGCTGAAAGTCACGGTTTTACCGAGCCCCGTGGCCATCTGCACGAGATGGGAACCACTCTCTAGGGAATTGCAGATATCCACGCACTCCTGCTGATAGTCCCTGAGAACAATCTCATCGGGTGACATTGCCCCAGCCCTCCTCAACGGTAAGCCCCTCCACGCCTGCTGCTAGTCCGTTGACGAGCGCGGCATGCGCGGCGGGCCCCATGGCAATTACCTTTTCGATGAGCTTTTGAATGTTGCCGAAATACCAGTCCTCATTCATCAGGCACGCATCATCACTAAAGCCAAGGCGGTCTGGCAACGTGATAGATAGCCCGCACTCGAAATCGGACAGGGGATCGCGAGTGAGGAGCGCAAGTCCATGAGACTCCACAAGGAGTGCCCGCGCCAAGTCATCTGGGCTCACGACTAGCATCCTGTCGCACAGTTCGCGATACTCGTCGTTGTCGCCTCCGGGCATCTTGTAGCTTCGATCGAGGAATATGCCGTTGTCTGGGTTGGAGATATCGAGGTATTCACGTTGCAGCGCGACACCCGACTCATACGACGGATCCGGCATATGCACCTCATCGATGCAACCGGTCTCGTAGTAGATCCTCAAGGATGAAGTGTTCATCTTTAAACCGTGTTCTTTCTCTCGGAAACCGCCGCGACCTCAGGACGGATGTAAACCGAAGGTGCTTGGGTTTTTGTCGCTTTCTCGATGCTCTCGAAACGACCTCTGTTCTCATGAAGGATTCGCCTTGAAGCGGCCGACTCCAACGCGGCCGCAATAGCCATCGAATCTCTGGTTTGGATTGAAGTCGGAACGCTGAGTTGCCGTCCTTTGGACCTTCGCAGGAACTCGCCAACCGAGGGGACGCCTCGCAAATCCCTTACGGCCCTTGCGCCGACAAAGCCCTCGATTGCCCCAAGGGACTCGCTTAACGACTTGGCGTCAGCTCGTGCGCCATCAAGCGACACGGAGAGGCCACCTAGCTCATCTCTTAGCCTGTTGAGAATTGCTCCCGCTTCGCTTTCGTAGCTATCGGCCCCCGATACCTCGGGAGCGACTTTTGAAAACGCCATTTTGCAAAAGGCGGTATCGTCGTCAATCTGATCCAATAGGGCGTTACGCTCTTTTCTTTCTGCTTGCGTTATCGACGGTAGCGACCCCAACTCGTCGATCCTCGCCCTGGCAGATGCAATCCTCTCCGAGCGCTCCAATACATCTTCTGCAATAGATATCGATGACTCTATTTCATGGACCTCTTGCTCCATGGCCTCAACCTTGAGCATCTGAGACCTGAAAGCCTCCTCAACTTCTGAGACGGAGCTATACCCGTCAGCAGAAATTGCGGAAAGGGCTTTAATGCCGGCGCCAATTGCACCTATACCACGACGGCTTGATTTTGCTGCAATTCTTGACCTGAGGGCATCCTCGAGCCCCCTGTTATGCGGCGAATAGCCCGCGTTTGGAACCTGAGATTTATGCTCTTGTCGCCTTGTGATTCTAGAGCTCGTCTCCCCATTCACGACATCGACGGGTATCCCCAGTCGGGCGCGAATTCCGAACTCGTCATAATTCGACCCGAGTGAAGACGCAAGGACCTTCTTGTCGTGACCGCCGCTGTCAGGATGCCTATAGCCAATACCCCGACGACTCCATTCCACTGTAAAGCCTTCAGCCTCGAATCTCTCTACGAACTCATCCCAGTCGGAGCTATTTGCGATTGACTTATCAATAGCATCCCTAATCTCCGCCACCCAACTTCGGCGCCCACGACGCCTAAGCGAGCGTTCGGCAGCACTCATACGAACTGACTGGATTGTGGGGGCCTGCCGCCCCTCTCGCATTGCCTTCCTGCGCTCAGAGAGATCCGGCAGCGTTCCCATGCCATGCTCGCGCGCTATCTCTTGTGCAACACGCGCCATGGTGTCACTGTCCTCGGGCGTTATTTGAGCTTTAAGTCCATTGGAAGAATTTACCGCATTGAGGATAACATGCGCGTGCATGACCCCATGTGCGTTGTCGTCGTGAACCGACCAGATCCACTGCCAGCCCTGCTCTGCTGGCCAAACCCTCTCACACCATTCCTGGGCGAGCTGGCCAACCTCCTCTGCAGATGCACGGTCCCTAGGGTCGGGCGACAGGACCCATTGGTAGTAGTTCCTCCAAACTAGGTCGGGGTTTGATTTTCTTTTCCGCTCAAACCACTCCGGGGGTTTATCCTTGCCAAATCTTTTCCGCGTTGCATCCATGACCTTATGCCATCCGAACGGGGTATCGAGCAGACCTGGGGAATGGCCGAACGCCATGGATCGCGAGGCGGATTTGTCACCGGTAAGGTATTTCTCCATCCTCTCCTCGTGATCCTCCGCACCCCTATGGCCAAACGACAGATAGTCATCGACCTGCTTGCAGCTGCCGCTGCCGCCAGAAATTGTCTTAAGAAAGGGCATCGCGCCTCCTTTCGGCGGGATATTCGGCCTCGATTGCACGAGATAGCCGCTCGCATGCGTCAACTAAATTGGGCTCAACGGTATCAATCGCCGCGAAAATGGCCATAGACAGCCTTCTGGCTTCGGCGGCCCGGGACTGCCCCGCTATCGCCTTGGCGTTCGAGTTGAGCTCAGATAGCTGCACTGAAATTGCAATGAGCTCGTCCCAGATGCTTCTTAGGGTGGACCCCGATGAAGCATGGGTCTCGTAGAGCGTCTTATACAAGATGTACTCAGTGATGGACATGTTGAGGCCCTTTGCCAATGCACGAATGGCGTCTGCCTCCTCGATAGTGCTTCTGGCCTCTATGCGCGCCTCTTTTAGCTGTTTC
The DNA here is from genome assembly GCF_003473055.1 of Collinsella sp. AM13-34. Lineage (NCBI taxonomy): Bacteria > Bacillati > Actinomycetota > Coriobacteriia > Coriobacteriales > Coriobacteriaceae > Collinsella > Collinsella sp. AM13-34. The sequence goes on from NZ_QRLE01000007.1 coordinate 113,211, forward strand.
TTACGGGGCTTCTTGCTCATGCACTGTCTCCTAATTCATGCTTCTTCAAGCGTAGGGCAGTGATACGTACCGTGCCGTACAATTTGGTGACAGGTGGTGCCAATGTGTTTTACGTCCTATCTACTGGAATACCTGCCAGAAGAAAGGGTCCGTTAAATCAGTAAGGGTCTATGTCATTCCCGAACTACGGAAAGTGGCATCTCCAGATCACCCGATTAACGGTATTTTGTAACTTCAGTAGAAGTGGAAAGGCGAATAGTGATAAGAGAGAACTACTGAACTACGTAATAACGCAACTGTGCAATAGCGCGACTATGTAGTAGCGTAACTGTGTAATAGCGTAATAACGGCAAAGCGGAATAACAGAACCACGTGACTGCGGCATAACAGGACTACTTAACATTTCAGGGAATGGGGCACTGGTCCCGCTCGCTTTGCACTCTGGACAAACCTCTTTCTTAAAATACAGACAGCTGAAATCCCACTTTCGCATGCGAGCTGTAGCGAAAGCCGACCTTATTCCAAGCAATGGCTGAACGCCTCTCATCAACTCTTTGGATCCAGTTTGATAGTCAAGCTACTCATTCTCGTAAAGCGTAATTGTTAGATAAGTGAACTATGCAAGAAGTGAACTAAATAAATATGTAATAACGAAAGGACGTAATGACGTAACAACGTAAAAGCGGAATAGCCTAAATACGAAACTACAACATAGCGTGCCTACTCAACAATCAGCGAATGGGGAAGATGGTCGCGGTCACTCAATATTCTGGGAAATGCCCTGCAGGAAATACCATAAGACTCGACCCTATATTCGTGTCTGAACTTTCTCGGTAACAGACCTTAATTTCGAGATCAAGCAGAGAGCCTCTCGACAGTTTTTCGGTTTGAGTTTGGTTGCGGGCATACTAAGTAAAAACCGACAAGACCAGAGTTTGACCTATCCGCAAGGCAGCATTGTAATCCACTTTATGAACGAGCTTCAGTTTTCGAGGGTGCGATGTTCGCACTAACGCAATGGCAACACAGTGATATTGCGTTATCACCGGATAACTGATTAACGGACAAAGCAAATAAGCGGACTATGCGAAACGCGAACAACCGAACTACGTGATAACGACAGTACGTCATACCGTAACAAAAGAAAAACCGAATAACATAACTGCGCGACCATGCCACAAGGAACTGTTGGGCACTTAAAGAACGGGAATGCTGGTAGCAGACGTTTGGAACTCCAGACAATGCCCTTCATCAAATACCACCACCTGATCCCGCGCCCACGCTTAAGCCGCCAAGACCGCTGACCAAACTTACGAATTCTATTAGTGCGTCTCACGTCAGCCTAATGGCGGCAGTTCGGTTGACAGAGCGCGCAAGGTGAAATTCATCAAGATCGGAGCATGGCGTATCCGCTAGGTATCGTTATGGCTCATTGCGAATATGAAACCGAATGGGCCACGCCTGTAAAGGATGACCGGCAATGCTTTTTAGGCTACGAAATGAAGATCTATCTAACCGCTCAATATAGGTAAAACGTAACTCCGTAAGAGATGAACTACGTAAGAGATGAACTAACGAACTTTGTATTTACGCAATAACGTAATAACGTTATTGCGTAACTATTTATCGCCGCAGGCGCCGGGTTTTAGGGCAGAGCCCTAACAAGCGCCGCCCTTGGCGGCGGTACGCTACCGGGCAAAACGCAGTTTTGTACGGCAGCGTACGACTCTTGCGGACAAAATTCAGGACCGAACGGTACGATGTTCAATAGTTCTGCTATTCCGTAGTTTCGTGGTTCGCATTTTACGGTTTGCTGCCTTTACGCTATTGCAACTTGTCGTTATTACGTAATTCTGTAGTTCGCTTTTCCCATTGTTCATGAATTTACCTTTTCCATATTTCAGTAGTTCGTCTAACGATCGAACTGGCAATGGGGCCCGGCGATAAATGGTTTCCCATTCGATACCGGAGCCCCATTGTCCTTTAGATCGAGTTAAATAGAAAAATGCCGGGGCCGTCTTTTGGCGGCCCCGGCATTTCGTCTTATGCCGATGCAGCGGTCACTCTGTCGCCTCTGCCGAACCCATAACCGGATTCATAGCCGTCGGCTTTGACATAAGGATCGCTAGTAGTCCTGACTTTAATCTTGGTCGTCCTCAAGCCGATCCCATCCATGTGACGGTTGACGGATTCGGGGACGACGATCGCGAGCGCCATGGACTCGTCATTGCTGACCTGCTCCGCATAGGCTCGCTTGAGACCGGAGATGAAGCCAAGCATCCACGTTCCCTTTACGCCCTTCTGACGTGAGACATTCCCGTACCCCATGGCCTTCATTCGCGCGGAATAGGTCCTGAAGCAGTTCTCGGCCGCATTGGCGCTCGCCCTAAAGCAGCACGAGGCGACAACGGAATCCTCGCCCTCACCGACGAACACGACAGTCCTTCCATTGTTGCTATATGACGTGTAGGCCCTGCACCTGTAGTTCGCTGCAACAACAAGTGCAAGGGTTTTCTTCCACTCGGGAATTCGACGGCCGAGATCGCAAACCTCCTCGCCGACTTCTGCCGGTGAATCGTCCAGATTGATGTCCTCCAACTTAAGGTTGTTCGCAACGAGGAGCCTCTGGAGCGCCAACGAGGCGGCACGCGCTTCGCCTTCGGTCGCGGCCCCGTCGATGAGGGCGACGATCTTCCTGATCTTCTCGTCGATGTTCTTCATGGTTCTCTCCTTTGGAGTGGGGCGAGGGCTCGCAGGCCCCCGCCATTGGCTGTTCTTGAAATTAGGCGGCGCCGGAGCGCTCCCCCTGGGCGGTGGCCGGGGGAATAAAGGCCGGGACGGCGACCGTCCCGGCATTGGATCTATTTGATCTGGCTGATATGGAACGTGGGGACACCCCAGTCGTTGACGTTGATGAACAGCTGGAACCTCTGGTCGGCATAGGTCAGATCGATGAACATGCTGCCGTTCGAGCACTCAACGCCACCGTCCGGGAAACTGGCGACGAGCATGTCCTTCTCGGCGTGCAGCCCGGACTCAAGCCACCTCTCGCCGTCCTCTCCGCTCCACTTGAAATAGCTTTTGACGCAATGGGGGCCGATCGCCTCAAACGGCTCTTCCGTCCAAGACCCGATTTTGTCCCATTCGTACTCGATATCGAAGGAATAGGGGTAGAAATCATCCTTGGAGTGGACAGCGGAAAACCCGAGTTCAGACATCGCCTTGCAGAACTCGAACGACTCATGGTCGGGGTAATCCTTCTCGATGCCCTTGAAATTCGCGCTAGCAGGGATCTTCTTCAACGCCTTTACGGCGGCTTCGAGCTCCTCCTTGGACGCAAACTTAATTTCGCCGGTACCCCATGCGTAGTAGCCCATCTGGCTCCTCCTAACCGCACGGCGTCGGCACCGCCCCTTGCGCGTGCCCCTCACGACCCCGCCGCGCGTCGCTTTTGCTCTGGCGAAAGCCGCCGCGGG
>NZ_QRLE01000007.1:116696-118153 GCF_003473055.1 Collinsella sp. AM13-34
CGGCTGAGATAAAAGAGGGGCGGCTCCTTGCTGGGAGCCGCCCCTGATGCAAAACCGATCTTATCGCCTCAATGGGCGCCTGGAATATCTGGCGCTCGATTCATCAAACACAGTTGCCAAGACTTCTTCCTCCCGCTTGAGATAGAAATAGAGAAAGAGGGCGCAACAGATCGGGTAGGCGAAGACGACCAGCAGCTTGATTTCAAAAAGGTAGGCCAACGCGATGGGTGCAAGGCTTTTAATCAAGATCACTACATCCACCAGAGACGGCCTTACGCAATCACGCCTGATACCTTGAAATCGCTCGCTTAAAATCATATAGTCGATAAACCCCATGATATTCCTTTCTACGCTATGGTTTTCGTGGGCTTAACTGCGAGCCGCCTCCCCAAAATGCGGCTCGCTTTTCTTTTCGATCTCACCTCGCTTTCCACTGAACTGAAAGCGAATTGGGGCAGGGCTGCGAACAGCCCTGCCATTGTTTGGCTCCTATGCGGCGGACTCCGATACTCGAGCAACCATGCTGCCGTTGAACATGCCGTTAGGGGCAAGTGTGCTCGCTGCCATCGCAACGATGAACGGATAGCCGATCTCCAAACACTTGCGATACAGGTTCAGGGTCTCACTCTCATCGATCGGTGCCTTGTCGTGCGCCGGGAACTGACCGACAAAATATGCGCGCCCGTCCAGAATCGCAAACCTCGCCGACAGTCCGGTTCCGGGTTCAAAGGAGCGCTCGATAGCCAAACCGTGCAGATAGGCGCTGTAGACCTTGAAGCTGCCCCCTTCGAGGACATCGGAGACGACAATCCCCTTATCGCCGAAACCGTCATCGAAAAGACCGTCGTAGCGGTAAAACCCGTACTTCGCAGTGCCCTTAATCTCACTGAGAATCGCCTTGTTCTTACCAGAGACACTCTCAACACGGTCGAGGTACTCATCGATGCACCCATGACCGAACACCATGCTGTCGAACATGATCCACTCGGTGAAGGCATAGTTGAGCACTGCCTGAGCAATCCCCTCGCAGCCGTCAAGGTCGACCTCGTCGCCACAGAGTGCCCTAAAAGAAGCCCATGCCCTATCGAGGAACTCGCCCTTGTGCAGAGCGCACCACATGCCCATGCCCTCGACTGCCCTGTCGACGGCTTCCTCATCGTAGGCGTTGACAGTCTCCTTTTTGTCCATGATCGGACCTCCTTAACCGCACGGCGTCGGCACCGCCCTTTGCGTGTGCCCCTGACTGCCCGCCGCGCGTCGCTTTTGCTCTGGCGAAAGCCGCCGCGGGCGGGCGCGTCCCGTCAGGGGTCTGCACGGCAACCTCCACCAGGCCCCGCGCCCCGCGCGGGGGCTTGTGCGGGGTTCCGTGCGGGCCCTTGACGGGGGGCGGCCCCCGTGGCGACGGAGCGTGCGCGATCGGGTTGCCGCCCTGGCGCGCGGCCGCGCCCCGCGCGGGC
>NZ_QRLE01000008.1:0-116868 GCF_003473055.1 Collinsella sp. AM13-34
CTATTTGCTCAATGTGTTCGGCTGAGATCGGAAATCAACCTTCTATGCAAGTTTGTTTCGTAATGAGCCGTTTAGGCGGTTTTTGCGCCCGTCCGGTTAAGAAAAGCTGCCAGATGCGTACACATCACGCAGCGCGCGGGCTTGGCGCTGGCGATCGGCCCAAACAACAGACCGAGTCCCCGATGGTTATCCTTGAGCGCGGCGACCATCTGACGGGTTCGAGGCGCCTCGAGCATATCACGCATGCGGGCGGAACGCTCGATTGACGACACCCCATGCGGGCTCAGACACAAATTCTCGATGCAGGCGACCAGTCCGGCAAAGTAGAACTTTTGGCTTGCCAGCTTGAGCCGACCACCGCTATCTGCTTCCGAGAGTGAGTCCGCAAGCTCGTCGAGCGCTCGAGTGTCATCGGATATCCTGGCATACATGGTGGGATCAAAGGCATCTGTAAGCTTAGGTGCCGCCGCGTGGAAACAAGCGTCGCCGCAGCCGGACACGAATCGTGCCTGCGAGAGCGCATAAGCCATAAACTCAACCGTACGGTACGCCTTGCCGCGCGACAGGCATGCCTCAAACAGCGGACGGCTATACATCACGCCAGAGGTCTGAGCGACTAGGCCGCCCAAAATCAACTGGGGCAGCCCAGTCACCATAGAAGACTCGTCTTCTATGGCAATAGAGGCAGCATCCAAGACACGCGAATGGCGCTCTCGATGTGCATCATAGCGGTCGAGCGACACCGTGGGGAACACTATGTCTGCCGCAGTATCGCACGCGATATCGACCATCTTGGAAAGGGACTGCGGAGCAAACCACTCATCGGCGTTCATAGCGATGATTTGAGAGCCGCGCGAGGCAGCAAAACCGGCACGAAGACAAGCGCTGTGCTTCGCGTCCTCGACGTCAATCAAATCAATATGGATGTCCCTGTCGGCAGCAACTTGAAGCGAATGGCGCACACCGGGCGCAGTATCGCGACAGACAACGACAATCTGCAAATCGTAGAGGTCTTGGTTCTGGATACTCTCGAGCGCACGCATCGCATAGCTGGGCGAACCTTCTACCACAAGGATCACCGAAAGTCGCGGATGCGAGCCACGTCGAACCAAGTTTTCCATCCTCTCGATAGCACCAAATCAAACTGTCGTTCATGGTACACCCGAGCTATAAAAGCAACGAGCCGCCTAACATGTTGCACGCCAAGAACAGATGTTGCACACGCGCAGCTCACACATAGTATGTGCAAGGCACAGACGCGCCGAGCACTCCCCTAGTCGAGAACGACAAGCTCGTCGGGGCCGTAATCCACACCCATAAACGTAAGGCCGCAGGCAGGCGCCGTGGGACCCGCAGCGGTTCGGTCACGGGCGTCAATAACCTCGCGCATCCACTGGGGATCGCGACGATGCATGCCAATCTCCACGAGCGTTCCTACAATGGTACGCACCATCGAGTGCAAAAACGCATTGCCCTCGATAGTGAAGGTCAGGATATCCTCGCCAAAAGCGACCTCGTGGCCAAACTCCGCACGCATCACGCAGCGGTGCGTGGGCTTGCCCACAGCAGAGGCAACCTTGCAAAAGCTCTTAAAGTCCTGCTCGCCCAAAAGCGCAGGGCAGGCGGCCGCCATCGCATCGACGTCGAGGGGATAGCGATGCCACCACACCGCACCGCGCGAGAGCACGGGGCGCGCATCGCGATCGGCAATACGGTACGTATACGTACGGGACCGCGCGTCAAAGCGGGCAGAAAAGCCCCTACGGGCCTTGTAGACCTCGTTTATGGCGATATCTTTGGGCAGGAGGGCATCCATAGCCCTCAGCCACCTACGGCGCGTCAGAGCAAGCTCAGCGTCCGTTACGGGCACGCTAATGTACTGGGCCACCGCATGCACGCCGGCATCGGTACGACCCGCACACGTCAGATCGATCGGGCGGCGCAGCAGCGTCTCGATAGCGCGGCGCAACTCGCCCGCAACGGTCGTCTGGCCCGGCTGCTCGGCAAATCCGCTATAGGACGAGCCATCATAGGCAACACAGAATACAAGCGTGGCATCGAGCTCAGGAATCGAATTGAAATCAGACGGCGCGGTCATGGGCGCTCCCAACAAACAATCAACGGTATCGCGACAAAAAAAGAGGGGTACGCGAACGTACCCCTCGAATATAGCCTATGCAGACGGATTGTCTACTCAGCGGTCTCCTCAGCAGGAGCCTCCTCGACGGCCTCGACCTTCTTGGGAGCAGCGGCCTTCTTGGGGGCCGGAGCAGCCTTCTTGGCCTTAGGCGTGCAAGGCTCGGTGACGAGCTCCATGATAACGATAGGAGCGTTGTCGCCCTTACGGTTGCCGAGCTTCATGATGCGGGTGTAACCGCCGTTGCGGTCCTGCCACATGCCCTGGGCAGCCTTGTCGAAGATCTCGGCAACGAGCTGCTTATCGCCGAGCTTGGCGATGGCCAGACGACGAGAGTGCAGGTCGCCCTTCTTGGCCCAGGTGATGATCGGATCGACGACCGAACGCAGCGCCTTAGCGCGGGTCTCGGTGGTCTTGATGCGGTCGTTCTCGAAGAGGGCCTTGGCCAGGCTCTTCTTCATGGCCTTGGTGTGGCTCGCATCGGTGCCGAGCTTCAGGCCCTTCTTAACGTTGTGACGCATGGTCTAGTTTCTCCTCAAATATGCGAAGCATTAAGCCTTCAGGCTCAGGCCCATGGACTCAAGCTTGTCCTTCACTTCCTCGATCGACTTAACACCGAAGTTACGGATGTTAAGCAGATCGTTCTCCGAGAACTCAACGAGCTGACGGACCGAGTGAATGCTGGCGCGCTTAAGGCAGTTGTAGGAACGGACGGAAAGGTCCAGATCCTCGATCTGCTTGTCCAGCTCGGCGTTGTCGTTGGTGACCTCGGGAGCGAAGATCGAAGCCTCCTCCTCGACCTCGGGGGTCTCGGCAAGGTTCATAAAGGCAGCCATATGCTGGTTGATGATATTGGCAGCCTGGACCACGGCGTCGCGCGGAGCGATGGAGCCGTTGGTCTCGATCTCGAGGACAAGGCGGTCGTAGTCGGTGTGCTGACCGACACGGCAAGCCTCAACGAGCTTGGCGCAACGGGAAACCGGCGAGTACAGCGAGTCGACGTGGATCACACCGATGGGATCGTTGTCGCGCTTGTTAGCCTCGCCAGAGACATAGCCGCGGCCATAGCCGATGCGCATGCTCATGGTGAGATGGCCACCCTCGGTGAGCGTAGCGATGTGCTGCTCGGGGTTGACCAGCTCAAACTCGGACGGAATAAAGAAGTCCGCACCGGTGACCTCGCAGGGGCCGTCAACCGAGATGGTGGCGGTCGCCTCGTCGGTCGTGCCGAGAGCCCTGAAGACAAGACCCTTGACATTCAGGACGATGTCGGTGACATCCTCGACCATGTTAGGGATGGTCATGAACTCGTGCTGCGCACCATCGATCTGAATAGCCTCGACGGCGGCACCCTCGAGCGAGGACAGAAGAACGCGACGAAGGGAGTTACCCAGCGTATCGCCGTAACCACGCTCGAGCGGCTCGACGGAGACACGAGCAGACGTCTCGTTGATCTCTTCGACCTGAACCTGAGGCCTAATGAATTCTGACATGTATTACCTCCAGCCTCAGCAGCCCGGATGGACTACTTAGAGTAGAGCTCGACGATGAGCTGCTCGTTGATATCACCGCTGATCTGCTCACGCGTCGGCAGAGCGAGCACGTTACCAGACAGCTTCTCGATATCGACCTCGAGCCAGCCAGGGACCTCAAAGCGCTCGGAGGAAATCAGGGCCTCCTTGATGGGGAGGAGGTCACGGAACTTCTCGCCGACAGCGACGACGTCGCCGGCCTTGACGCGGTAGGACGGGATGTCCACGCGCTTGCCGTTCACGGTGAAGTGACCGTGACGGACGGACTGACGAGCCTCTTTGCGGGTACGGGCGAAGCCAAGACGGAAGACAACGTTGTCGAGGCGAGACTCAAGGATGATCATGAGGTTCTCACCGGTGACGCCGTTCATCTTGCGGGCCTTGTTGAAGTAGCCGTGGAACTGCTTCTCCAGAACGCCATAGATAAACTTGACCTTCTGCTTCTCGCGCAGCTGCATGCCGTACTCAGATTCCTTGCGACGGCGCTTGGGCTGACGGATAGATTCCTTCTTGCTGCTGTAACCGAGCTCAGCGGGATCGATCCCGAGCTGACGGCAGCGCTTAAGAACAGGAGTCCTGTCGATTGCCATATTGATACGATCCTTTCAGTTACACGCGGCGACGCTTCTTGGGGCGGCAGCCGTTGTGCGGGATGGGGGTCTTGTCCTGGATGCTCGAGACCTCGAGGCCAGCAGCCTGGAGGGAGCGGATGGCGGTCTCACGACCGGAGCCGGGGCCCTTGACGAAGACGGAAACCTTCTTCATACCGTGCTCCATGGCCTGCTTGGCAGCAGCCTCGGCAGCCATCTGGGCAGCGAACGGCGTGGACTTACGGGAGCCCTTGAAGCCCACCTGGCCAGCCGACTTCCAGGAAATGACGTTGCCCTGGGGATCGGTGATCGAAACGATCGTGTTGTTAAACGTAGAACGAATGTGAGCCTGGCCCACGGAAATATTCTTACGGTCCGCGCGCTTCAGACGGGCAGCGCGAACGTTCTTCTTAGCAGTAGCCATCTATCTAGCGCTCCTTATTTCTTCTTCTTAGCACCGATCTGACGCTTCGGGCCCTTGCGGGTACGAGCGTTAGTGTGGGTGCGCTGGCCGCGGACCGGGAGGCCCTTGCGGTGACGAAGGCCGCGGTTGCAGCCGATGTCCATAAGGCGCTTGACGTTCTGGTTGCGCTCACGGCGGAGGTCGCCCTCAACCATGATCTGGTTCTTATCGATATAATCGCGGATGGCGTTAACCTCATCCTCGGTGAGGTCCTTAACGCGCGTATCCACGTTAACGTTGCACTCGACGCAGATCTTCGTCGCAGTGGTGCGGCCGATGCCGTAAATGTAGGTCAGACCGATCTCAACGCGCTTCTCACGCGGGAGGTCGACACCATTAATACGGGCCAACGTAGTCTCCTCTCTTAACCCTGGCGCTGCTTATGACGGGGGTTCTCGCAAATGACGAGGACCTTGCCATGGCGCCTAATGATTTTGCACTTATCGCACATCTTCTTGACCGAAGGACGTACCTTCATCGTTCTTCCTTTCGGTAGCGCTCAAACTACTTCCCTACTATCTACTCGCCCAGCCGCAGGCGTTTAAAACTATGGCTGGTCTTCACACACAATCCGACCGTAGGTTGAGCTAAGCCTGCAGTCGGAAATGGAGTGCGTGTATGCGTGCCGCTATTTGTAGCGATAGGTGATGCGGCCGCGGGTCAGGTCGTACGGGGAAAGCTCCACGACAACCCTGTCACCGGGGAGAATACGGATGTAATTCATTCGGATCTTGCCAGAAATGTTGCACAGAACCGAATGACCGTTCTCGAGCTCGACCTTAAACATGGCGTTGGGCAGCGGTTCCTTTACCGTACCCTCGAGCTCAATTGCGTCTTCCTTCTTCACAAGCAATCATCTTTCTCTAGAAAACGACAGCGATTGAGTATTTTACAACACGTATGCACGCATCGTAATAACTTCGTAATGGCTCCACAACTAAGTGGAACTTGTTACATTTCTCCGCCTTGGAGCGAACACCAAGCACCTTGGGCATCCGTGGTGAGAATCACCGGACCGTCATTGGTAATGGCGACGGTGTTCTCGTAGTGCGCGGCGGGCAGGTGGTCGTTGGTCGTAACAATCCAACCGTCGGAGCCCGTGCTCACATGGTTGGAACCCATCGTAACCATCGGCTCGATGGCAATGACCATGCCGGCCTGGAGGCGAACGCCCCTCCCCTTCTTTCCATAGTTAGGAACGTTGGGGTCCTCGTGCATCACGCGGCCAATGCCATGGCCAACATAGTCACGAAGAACGCCATAGCCGTGAGACTCGGCGAGAGACTGAACGGCATAACCAACATCCCCGATATGGTTACCGGGGACAGCCTGCTCGATGGCAGCCTTAAGGCAATCGCGCGTAACCTCGCACAGGGCCTTGGCCTCGGGCGTTGGGGTGCCAACGAAAAACGTCCAAGCGTTATCGCCGACCCAACCGTCGACAACGGCTCCCGTATCGATGGAAATGATATCGCCATCGCGCAGGATCATGTCGGGGTTGGGAATACCGTGGACCACGGCATCGTTGATCGATGCGCAAATGGTTCCCGGGAACCCGCCGTAACCCTTAAAGGCCGGGGTGCCGCCATGCATGCGGATAATCTGCTCCGCGAGCTGATCGAGCTCAAAAGTCGAAACGCCGGGGCGCACCATGGCTCCAACGTGGCGGAGCGCCATCTTAGATAGCGCTCCTGCCTTCTTCATCTGCTCGATTTGCGTTGCAGACTTAATCTTGATCATAGACCGAGAGCCTCTTTGACATCCCCGTACACGGTCTCGCGAGCCTGGTCACCGTTGACCGACTTGAGCAGACCCTGGCCACGATAGTAGTCGACGAGCGGGCTCGTGGACTTCTCGTAGACGTCGAGACGGTTCTTGATGGTCTCGGGCTTGTCGTCGTCGCGCTGATACATCTCGCCGGCACACTTGGGGCAGGTAGCATCGGCAGCGGTGCCGGTGTAACCGCAGGCGCGGCAGGTGCGACGCGAAGACAGACGATCGATGATGACCTCGGGGGCCACGTCGACCAGAAGGGCGCAGTCGATCTCGCGACCCATGGCGGAGAGCTCGGAATCGAGCGTCACAGCCTGGGCGGTGTTGCGCGGGAAACCGTCGAGGATGAAGCCCTGCTGGGCGTCATCGGCGGCAAGGCGCTCCTTGACAAGGTCGATCACGAGCTGGTCGGGAACGAGCTCGCCGGCGTCCATGTACTTCTTAGCCTGAATACCAAGCTCGGTGCCACCCTTGACGGCAGCACGCAGCAGGTCGCCCGTGGAAATGTGAGCGACGCCGAACTCGGCGACGAGCTCCTGTGCAACGGTGCCCTTGCCGGCACCCGGAGCTCCGAGCAATACGAGGTTCATGAGCAATCCTCCTCTAGCCTATTTAAAGAATCCATCGTAATCATACATCTTGATCTGGCCTTCGAGCTTGTCGACCGTGTCGAGCACGACGCCGACCATGATGAGGATGGACGTGCCGCCAAATGCCTGGATCAGATGGTTACCCGTGAAGGAGAAGATGATCGAAGGCACGATGGCGATGAGCGCCAAAAAGACAGCGCTGGGAAGCGTGATCTTGTTGAGCGCGTTCTTGATGTAGGCCGCGGTAGCCCTACCCGGACGCACGCCCGGAATAAAGCCGCCCTGCTTCTTAAGGTTGTCGGCCGTGTCATCGGGGTTGAACACCATGGAGGTGTAGAAGTACGCGAAGAACACGATGAGGACAACATTAAGCACCCAGTTGAGCCAACCAGTTGAAAGCGCAGAGGCAACTGCCTGGATCCAGCCGATGCCGGGGAAGAACACGGCAATCTGAGCCGGGAAGTACAGCAGCGCCGAAGCGAAGATGATCGGCACGACGCCCGCGGTGTTGACCTTGATGGGCAGGTAGGTGGTCTGGCCACCCATCATGCGACGGCCAACAACGCGCTTGGCATAGGAGACCGGGATGCGGCGCTGGCCGCGCTCAAGGAAAACGATCAGCGGAATAACCAGCAGGATGATGGCGCAGATGATCACCATGGTGATGATGCCACCGGCATTGCCCTCGGTGCTGGAGAAGATAGCCTGCGGCAGACCGGCCATGATGTTCGCAAAGATGATCAGCGACATGCCATTGCCGATACCACGCTGGGTGATGAGCTCACCAATCCACATGATCAGCATGGCACCCGCGGTGAGCGTGCCGACGACCATGAGGTCGAAGATGATCTCGGGAGCGCCGGCGCCGTTGAAGCTAATGCCGAAGCTCTTAAAGAGGAAGAGGTAACCCACGGAGTTGAGGATTGCCAGAGCCAGGGTGAGGTAACGCGAATACTGCGTAATCTTGGTCTGACCGACCTCGCCCTCGCGGGCAAGCTCGTGCAGGGAAGGCACGACGGCCTGGAGCATCTGGAGGATGATCGAGCTGGTGATGTAAGGCATGATGCCCAGCGAAAACACCGACACATAGCTCAACGCGCCGCCAGAGAAAAGATTCAGGAGGGCCATAGCACCTGCGGCGACCGAATTGTTATCGGTCGAGAAAAGGCCCAGCATCCCCTGGAAGGGAATGCCGGGCACAGGAACGTGCGCACCAATGCGGTACACGACGAGCATAGCTATGGTAAAAAGAATCTTTTCGCGCAGTTCTTTGATGCGGAAAGCATTCTTAAGACCATTTAGCACGGCAGCTCGACCTTTCCGCCGGCGGCCTCGATCTTGGCCTGCGCAGAAGCGCTGACCTTGTCGACCTTGACCGTGAACTTCTTGGTGAGCTCACCATTGCCGAGCACCTTGACGGGCTCGAACTCGCTCTTGGTGATACGAGCGGCCTTAAGAGCGGCACCGTCGATCACGGCGCCGTCCTCGAACTTACGCTCGAGACGCTCAACGTTAACAGCGGTGTACTCGATACGACGGGGGTTGCGGAAGCCCGGAAGCTTGGGCAGACGCATAGCCAGCGGAGTCTGGCCACCCTCGAAGCCGGCACCCTTGGTGCCGCCAGAGCGGGAACCCTGGCCCTTCTGGCCGCGGCCAGAAGTGGTGCCGTGACCCGAAGAATTGCCACGGCCGACGCGCTTGCGGTTCTTGGTGGAACCGGGCGCGGGAGTAAGATCGTGAAGCTGCATTTGCTACTCCTCTACAATCTCGACAAGGTGCTTGACCTTGAAGATCATGCCGCGGACGGACTCGTTGTCAGCAATCTCGCGAACCTCGCGGATCCTGTGGAGACCGAGGGCACGGACAGTACGGACCTGGTCCTGCTTGCAACCGTTGGTGCTGCGGACCTGCTTGATCTTGATGGTGTCAGCCATGCTTAGTTCTCCTTACCGACGAACATCTCGGAGACCGTCAGGCCACGGCGAGCCGCGACGTCCTCAGGGCTGGAGAGCTCCTTGAGGCCCTCGACGGCAGCCTTGATGATGTTGAGGCCGTTGTCGGTACCGAGGGACTTGGACAGGACGTTCTTGATGCCAGCAAGCTCGAAGAGGGGACGCACAGCGCCGCCGGCGATAACGCCGGTACCCTCGACAGCGGGCTTGATGATGATGCGGCCGGCACCAAAGTGACCGAGAACCTCGTGCGGGATGGTGCCCTGCTCGGTCACCGGCACGTGGAACATGTTCTTCTTGGCATCGAGAGACGCCTTGGAGATGGCCAGGGGCACCTCAGCGGACTTGCCCATGCCAACGCCGACGTTGCCCTTGCCGTCGCCAACGACGACGAGAGCGACGAGGCTCATGCGACGACCACCCTTGACGGTCTTCGACACGCGGTTGATGTAAACGACGCGCTCCTCGAACTCGGAGGCCTCGCGCTGCTGCTTCTGATTACGAGCCATGTGCTACATACCTCCTAGAACTCGAGACCGGCGGCACGAGCACCGTCGGCGAGGGCCTTGACGCGGCCATGGTAGATACGGCCACCGCGATCGAAGGCGACCTTGGTGATGCCGGCCTCGATGGCGCGCTTGCCAACGAGCTGACCGACCTTCTCCGCAGCCTCCTTGTTCGAGGTGTGGGTGCCCTTGAACTCGGCCTCGAGGGTCGAGGCAGAGACGAGCGTCAGGCTGGAGCCCTTGCTGTCGTCGATGATCTGGGCATAGATGTTGGCGTTAGTACGGGTCACGCGAAGACGCGGACGCTCGGAGGTACCCGAGACCTTGCCGCGAACACGACGCTGACGACGCTTGAGGCCTTCCAGCTTCGCCTTATGCTTGTTCATACGTAAACTCCTAAAAAGGTTGATCTTGCCAGCACCTGACGGGGTGCTGGTCTTATGCGAGTGAGTCGGTTACGACTACTTGGCGGCCTTACCCAGCTTGCGGCGGATGTGCTCGCCAACGTAGTGGATACCCTTGCCCTTGTAAGGCTCGGGAGGACGATGGCCGCGGATCTCAGCGGCGATCTGACCGACCTGCTGCTTGTTGATACCCTTGACGTTCACGTGGGTGTTGTCGGGAACCTCGAAGGTGATGCCCTCGGGAGCCTCGACGATCACGGGGTGCGAGAAGCCCAGGGAGAACTCGAGGTTCTTGCCCTTCTGCTGCACGCGGTAACCGACGCCGGCGAGCTCGAGCTTCTTCTCGAAGCCCTCGGAAACGCCAACCACCATGTTGTGGATGAGGGCGCGGGTGAGGCCGTGGCGGGCACGGGTCTCACGCTCGTCGTCGGGACGGGAAACGGTGAGGACGTTGTCCTCGATGTTGATAGCGAGCTTCTCAAAGACATCGAGCTCGAGCTGGCCCTTGGGGCCCTTGACGACAACGTTGTTGCCGTTGACTGCCACTTCGACTCCGGCGGGAATCTGGACAGGCTTATTACCGATACGAGACACGGTGATCTCCTTTCCTTCTACCTACCGAGCGAATTACCAGACGTAAGCGATGATCTCGCCGCCGACGTTGTGCTTGCGAGCATCGCGGTCGGTCATGACGCCATGGCTGGTGGAAATAATGGCGGTACCAAGGCCACCGCGGACGCGGGGCATGTCGGCAACGCCGGTGTACTTACGCAGGCCCGGCTTGGAAATGCGGCGGATGCCGTTGATGACTTTAGCCTTCTTGGGACCATACTTAAGCGTGATGTGCAGAGTCTTCTGGGGAACGGTGTCCTCGACATCGTAGCCCTCGATGTAGCCCTCCTCGTGCAGAACACGAGCGATCTCGACGAGCTTCTTGCTGCTCGGCATGGAGACCGTGGCCTTGTTCACAGAGTTAGCGTTACGGATGCGCGTAAGCATATCTGCGATCGGGTCTGTAAGGTTCATACAGATTCTCCTTCGTTCTTGATGAACACGTGCTCTTGGTTCTTCGCCGCCCTTAACGGCAAAGCCTAACTAGCGCGTTTTCCCTGTTCCAAACGGATGCTTGAAACGCTGGTTGTGACTTACCAGCTGGCCTTCTTAACGCCGGGAAGCTCGCCCTTGAGTGCAAGCTCACGGAAGCAGACACGGCACAGGCCGAACTTGCGGTACACAGAGTGCGGACGGCCGCAGCGCTGGCAGCGCGTGTACTCACGAGTAGAGAACTTCTGCTTGCGATTGCACTTGACGATCATCGATGTCTTAGCCACTTATATCCTCCTCACATAGAGTATTGTTCGCCCCAAACGCCGCCCCCTTGTGGGAACGGCGCTTATAGGGCAGGTGAACCTATTTCTTGAACGGGAAACCGAAGGCGTCCAGAAGGGCCTTGGCCTCCTCATCGGTGTTGGCGGTGGTCACGAAAGTGATGTCCATACCACGCTGGTGATCGACGGAATCGAAGTCGATCTCGGGGAAGATGAGCTGCTCGGTGACGCCCATGGAGAAGTTACCACGGCCGTCGAAGCTCTTGGCGGAGATGCCGCGGAAGTCGCGGATACGGGGGATCGCGACGGAGGTCAGACGATCGAAGAACTCCCACATACGGTCGCCACGCAGGGTAACCTTGCAGCCGATCGGCATACCAGCGCGCAGGCGGAAGGTAGCGATGGACTTGCGGGCACGGGTGATCATCGGCTGCTGGCCGGTGATGGCGCGCAGGTCGCGCACGGCACCGTCGATGGCCTTGGAATCGGTAGCGGCCTCGCCGACGCCCATGTTCACGACGATCTTCTCAAACTTGGGGATCATCATGACGTTCTCGTACTGGAACTTGTCCTGAAGCTGCTGCTTGACCTCGTTGTTGTACTTGGTCTTCAGACGCGGCACATACTTCTCTTCTGCCATTGTTCACTCCTTCTTGGGGTTTTAAGCACGGGGCGTGGCCACGATGGGTTGTCCTCGTGCCTCCTGGCTGCATCCGCGCCGCTCATGGCATTTCGCGGTTTGGACTCGACGCAGCAGGAGCCGACAAAACAATCGGTACTATACGCGCATCGGGAGCGTATTTCCAGAAAAACCTCGTCTGCCTGCACAACTCCACAACTCCCCCGCACAAATTGATCCCTAGGGCACGGAGGAAAACAGCAGTTGCGGTGAGATAGGGACTGTTTGATGGCTTAAAAGGCTTAAACAGTCCCTATTCCACCGCAACTCATATATGGGGCGTTATTTTTGGCGCGGGAGGACCAAGTTGAGGATCACAGCAACGAGCGCGGCGACGGCAATGGAGGATCCGCCAAAGACGGTGCCAACCCATGCGGGGAATCCAGCGCCGGCAAGCGCGCCGGCCGTGCGCTCAATGCCCGTGCCAAAGGCGATAGAGAGACCCATGAGCGTGGTATCGCGCTGAGGCAGGCCGTGGCGGGCAAACATGACCACACCGTTCATACCGATGGTCGCGAACACGCCGATCGTGGCGCCGCCGATTACCGGCTGCGGAATGGACGTGAGTACCGCCGCACACTTGGGCAGCAGGCCCGCGATGAGCAAGATGGCGGCGGCAAGCGTAAAGACCATGCGGTTGACGACCTTGTTCTCGGCGATAATGCCCACATTCTGGCCAAAGGTTGCCGTCGGGACGCCGCCCAAAAAGCCTGACAGCATACCGACCAGGCCGTTGGCGATCAGGCCACCCGAGATCTGGCTATCGGTCGCGGGGGTATCGAGCGCAGCGGACGACACGGCGGCAAACTCGCCCATGACCTGCACGGCGTTGACAATGGCGACGACGCCCACGACGGCGCACGCGGCCGGGTCGAACACTAGGCGATGGGCGCCCAGAGCCGGCGGGGCGAACCAGCTGGCAGTCGCGATGGCCGAGAAATCGACCATGCCCGACACCGCAGCCAAAACAAAGCCCGCGCAGATACCGGCCAGGATGCTGCCCAGCCTAAGCGCGCCCTTGCCGTAGTTACCGGCCACAAAGGTGACGACAAACGTCACGAGCGCGACGGCCCAGTTGGTGACACTGCCGAAATCAGCAGCGCCCTCCCCGCCCGCCATAGAAGCCACAGCGACCGGGCACAGAGACAGGCCAATGACAAAGATGACGGTGCCGAGCACCGGGGCCGGGAACAGAAAACTCACGCGCCTAAACAGCAGGCCGAAGAGCACGACGAGCGCGCCACCGATTACCTGGGCGCCCAGCACGGCCTCAAAGCCAAGCTCGAGACCGACCGCCTTGAGCGCCGGCACGAAGGTGAAGCTCGCGCCCATCACGATGGGCAGGCCCGAACCGACGACACCTTTTATGGGGAACTGTTGAAGGAAAATGTCGAGCGCCGAGAGGACGAGCGACGCCTGGATGACAGCGGCTTCCTCTTGAGGGGTAAAGCCACAGACCGACGCGATGATGATAGCGGGCGTGACGATACCCGCGAATGCCGCCAGCACATGCTGCAGTGCATGGGGCAATACCTGCACAAACGAAACTTTTCCCGTACGCTCGAACAGGGCGTCCCCTGCTGCTGACTCTGCCATTTGCGCCTCCCATACCCCAGGCAGCGGCCCCATGCCGCTCAACGGGCGGACATTATAGGGCATATGGCACAGGTAGCATTTTGACCCGCAATCCTGCATCCCCCAGGGTCAAACAGCAGTTGCGGTGAAATAGTTCCTGGCTGACCGCCCGTCAGGCTTATCTAGGAACTATTTCACCGCAACTTATTGATGGGGATGCGACTAGCGCTTGCGGGGGACGAGCTTGGTGCGGCGCAGGTGGATCATCTCGGCGGCTATGGAGATGGCGATCTCCTCGGGGTCCTCGGCCTCGATGGCAACGCCGATCGGCAGGTGCAGCCCGTCGATCTGTTCCTGCGTAAAGCCCTCCTGCTCCAAGCGAGCCCGCACAAAGGCCGTCTTGCGGCGCGAACCCAGACAGCCCAGGTAAGCGGGCTTGGCGCGCATCGCCTGAATCACCACATCGATATCGGACTTGTGGCCCGCCGTGGCGACGACTACCAGATCGCGCGGACCGATGGGGCACAGCTCGCTCAGGTTCTTGTAATCGACCAGGCGACGATCGTAGACACCGGGCACCCATTCGGGGGTCAGCGTGCCGGGACGGTCGTCGCAGGCCACGACGGCAAAGCCCGCCGCCGTGAGCACGCGCGCCGTCGCGGCGCCCACGTGCCCGCAGCCAAAGATGTAGGTCAGACCCTCGGGGCAGAGCGTCTCGATGTGCGCCGGGGGAATCTCGGAGGCAGCGTTGGTATAGGTGACCTTACTCCCCTCCTCCACCAGCGAAAGCCCGGGGCAGCCCGCAATGGTGCGGCGCGATTCCTCGCCATGGTATTCGGCAACATCGCCTTCGAGCGCGTTTGCGATAAACGGCTCAAAATCGATGGTGAAGTCGCCGATACGTCGATACGCCAAGACGTCGGCAACCGACTGGAACAACGGCGCCTGAGTCGCATCCAGATGCAGGTAGCACAGGCAGATGGCTCCGCCGCAGATCATGCCGGTATCGGAGTTCTCGCCGCCCATGGTGTAGCGGACCAGACGCGATTTACCCCCGGCCAGCAGCTCGCGAGCCTCGTCCAGCGCAAAGAGCTCGATTTTGCCGCCGCCGATGGTGCCCGCTTGGCTGCCATCGGCAAAGACGGCCATCCAGGCGCCCACGCCGCGCGGCGATGACCCTGCCGTGCCGGCCACGACCACGAGCTCGCACGTCTTACCGGCCTTCAGAGCGCCAAGCGCAGCATTCACCACATCGAGCTTTTCCATTGCCGCCTTCTATCCTCTAAAGACATCGGTGAGCATAGCGAGTGCCTCGAGCACGCCGCCGCCGACCGATGTCGCCTTGTCCGAAATATAGTTGATGTAGCTGGCGTCGCCGCGCGGATCGACATCGGCGCATTTAAAGCCCTCAGTCACCTGCACGCCGTTCGCCAAAAGCCCGCGCAGACAGCCATCGATCTGCGTATACATGGGCGTATCGCCCGCGTAGCCAATCACGTCTCCGGCGCTCACGATGTCGCCGATTGCGCGGTCGGACCGAAACACGCCGGCGGCGGGGCTATGGATAACGCGCTCCTTGCCATAGCCGCCGATCAAGCCCGGCACACCCGTGTTGGGCTGGGGCGAACCTTGGGTAATGACACGGCCCAGGAAATGCCCGCGCATGGTCTCGACCACGGCGTCGCAGTCAACCGGCGCGGTAAAGCCCGGCCCCACGGCGATGACGGCAGGCGCCATGTCGCGCGTGGTGCCCAGGTTGCGCTTGGCCAAAATCGCATCGACCACAGCCGCGGGTTTAAGCTCATCGAGCATCTTGGCCTGGGGGTCCACCACAACGGCGACGTCTCCAGCCTCGGTAATCGCAAGCACCTCAGCCGGCGTCCGTGCCAAGCGAGCGCGAATGCCTTCGACCTCGACCTCACCCAGGCGAATGGCCTCGCAAAAACTGATTGTGCGGCGGATGCACGTGGGAACCGCGATATCGGCCATGACAACCGACACGCCGGCGCGCACCAAACGGGCAGCGACACCCGTGGCGATATCGCCAGCGCCGCGAACATAAACGAGCATTCCCGGGGCACCTCCCTGTGCTACGGTTTGATCAGAGCAAAAGCGGTTCGACCGCTACTCTGATGATTATTTATTATCACAGTATTATACGGCGGTGAACAGATGGAAACGACGAGCGGAAACCTTGCCTCCGCGCTCAAGATCGAGCCGGGCATGACCGCAATTATCGGCAGTGGCGGCAAGTCGACCTTGCTGAAGACGCTGGGCCTTGAGCTTATGCGCGCTGGCGGCCGCGTGCTCCTCTGCACTACCACGCACATGTTTCCCGTCGCCGGCGTGCCATGGGACGGGTCGAGCCGTCGCCTGGACGCCGCGCCATGGAAGCCGGGGGCCCTGCATGTTCCCGGCTGCACCTGCGAGGCATGCGCGGGACTTGTCCGCGGAGGCATCTGCCAGG
Organism: Collinsella sp. AM13-34; assembly: GCF_003473055.1. Taxonomy (NCBI): domain Bacteria; kingdom Bacillati; phylum Actinomycetota; class Coriobacteriia; order Coriobacteriales; family Coriobacteriaceae; genus Collinsella; species Collinsella sp. AM13-34. The sequence continues at coordinate 15,997 of NZ_QRLE01000008.1, forward strand.
CAGGTGTTTTGGACCCGGAGACAGGCAAGCTCTCCGCCCCCGCCGAGCCGCTCGACCAGCTGGCACAGCGCTTTGACTATGTGTTGGCCGAGGCAGATGGCAGCAAGCGACTCCCGCTCAAGGCGCATGCCGCCTGGGAGCCGGTAATTCCAGCCGCCACGGCAAACGTTGTCTGGGTCGTCGGCGCCTCGGGGCTGGGCAAGCCCGTCGCCGAGGTTGTCCACCGCCCCGAGCTCTTCTGCGAGCGTTGCGGCTGCGAGCCCACCGACACTGCCACCCCAGGGCGCGTCGCCCAGGTGCTCAATGCCGAGATGCAGGCGCTGGGACTCTGCACCGCACGCGTCATGCTCAACCAAGTCGACACGCTCAGCGACCCCACGATGGCCGACCGCTTCGAGACAGCTCTCGACCGCCCCATCGTCGCCACCAACCTCAAGTAGCCGGCGCTGCCCCACCAGACCTATAAGTTGCGGTGGAATAGTTCCTGAAACGGCCTATTTGGCGGCTAAACAGGAACTATTTCACCACAACTGCGGAGGGGACACGGCATCTTTGCTGCTAGCGGGGGACGTAGCGGCCGGGTTGGGCTCCGGTGGGCTCGCCGTCGCGTGCCGCCAGCACGCCGTTCACAAACACGGCCTTGGCGCGGCCATGTGCCTCAAAGCCCTCGAGCGGCGTGTAGTCCACGGCCTGATGCTGCGTCGCGGCGCTAATCGTCCAGCGCGCCTTGGGATCCCACACGCACACGTCGGCATCGGAGCCCTCGGCAAGACAGCCCTTGCGCGGATACATGCCAAAAACGCGCGCCGGATTCTCGCTCATCAAGCGGCACAGATCCTCGGGACCCAGCTGTCCCTCAAAGCTCGTGGCAATCGCAACGGGACGATGCTCCACGCCGGGCCCGCCGTTGGGAATCGCGCGGAAATCATCGCGTCCTCGGTCCTTTTGCCCGTGCAGGTTAAAGCTGCAATGATCGGTCGCAATCGTATCGATCTCGCCAGCCACAAGCGCCTCGCGCAGCGCGGCACGGTCACCGGCATGGCGCAGCGGCGGGCTCATCACGTACTTGGCGCCCGCAAAGCCGTCCTCGCCCTGCTCCAGATAGCAGGTGTCGTCGAGCATCAGATACTGAGGGCAGGTCTCGACATAGATGTTCTTCTGCCCGTGCGCTTTGGCAGCGCGAATGGCCTCGAGCCCCAGCTTGGTCGAAAGGTGCACCACGTTGACCGGAGCGTCCCCGGCCAAGTGCGCCAGATACAGCAGGCGGCTCACGGCCTCGGCCTCACACACGTCCGGACGGCTGAGCGCATGGCCCTCGGGCCCGTGGATACCCTGATCAAACACGCGCTTCTGCAGCGCGTTGACCAACGTGCCGTTCTCGCAATGCACGCACAGGATACCGCCCACGCGCTTGAGCTCCTCCAGCACCTCGAGCGTCTCGGCATCGTCCAGGCGCAGATGGTCGTAGGCAAAGTAGGTCTTAAACGACGACACGCCCGCCTCGCGCATGGCCGAAAGATCGGCGCGGTTGCGCTCATTCCACTCGGCAAGCGCCATATGGAAGGCATAGTTGGCGGTGCAGGTGCCGTCGGCGCGATGATGCCACTCGACCAAGGCATCGGGCATGGTCACGCCGCGATCGGCCGTCGCGTAGTCCACAATGGTCGTCGTGCCGCCGCAGGCAGCCGCGCGCGTGCCGGTCTCAAAGCTATCGGCTGTCCAATCCATGCCGGTCCAGCACTGCATGTGCGTGTGCCCATCGATAAAGCCCGGGAACACCCAGCAGCCCGCAGCATCCTCGACGGTATCGCCCTCGGCCGGCTCAATCGCCGCGGCAATCCGTACGATCTTATCGCCATCCATGGCAAGATCGGCGCGGCGAAGCCCCTGGGGCGTCACGAGTGCGCCGTTTTTGATGATAATCATAATTGCTCCTTATTGATTGATGCAGTTGGCCACGCGATCAAAATACGAGCAGGCGGCGATATGCTCCGTTATGCGTCGCTGTCCCTTGACGGTATCGACGTCCCACAGCTCGTAGGCACGCGCCTCGACCAGCACCACGTCGGTACGGTCCTTGAGGATCGAACCGCCGCCGTCCTTACCCTCAAGACACATAAGTGCATCGAACAGTTCCGCCGGAAAGAGCACCGGGCTCGAAGGCTCACCGTTGCACGCAAGACGCACCGGATACTTGCGGCCACGCTCATCAAACGCGCGAACCATGGCCTCAAAAGAATCCGAACTCACGAGCGGCTGGTCGCCCGGCAAAAAGAGGCAGCCTTTCCAGTTGCGATCGACCCCCCACGAAAGGCCCGCACGGACGCTTTCGCTCCTGAGCTTGCCATCGTGCAGCACATACGGGCAATGCTTGTCCTCGCAAATCTGGGCGACCTCGGGCCAACGCGTCGAAACCACAACGTCAAAGCCCCGGGGAACCGAATCGATGGTCCGGGCAATCAGCGGCTCGCCATAGATATCGGCAAGCATCTTGTTAGAGCCAAACCGCTTGCCCTCGCCCGAAGCCATAATCACGCAACCAAGTTTCATGGTGATACCTCCCCTGAAACCATCGTACCCATAACTCGCGCCGCGGGCATCCACATCGAAGGCGCTTATCCCGCACGCCCGCGATGCAAAAAAGGGGCACCCCGCCGGTTGGCAGAGCGCCCCCTTTACATGGCTTACCTCAACCCGGCTTTAGGCCTGGAACCAACGGGCGGTGTTGCGCTCGTCGAGGGCCTTGAGGGTAGCGGCGGGATCGGCAACCTTCTGCAGGAACATCATGGCTGCGATAGCGTACGGCTTGTAGCTGGCCTCCTTGTACATGCCCACGCGGTGCATGTCGAAGACGTCGGCGTTGACCTCGCCGTGCTCGCAGGAGACACCGGAGATGTCGGCAGGCAGCGGGTGCATAAAGATGGTGTCCTGACCGTTGGCAGTCTTCTCCATGAGCTCGGTCGTGGAGCACCAGTCCTGATGGGTGGCGTTCTGGGCGAGCAGCTCCTTCTCGAGCGCGGCGATGCCGGCGTCGTCGCCCTCGGCGTACAGGTTGGTGCGCTTCTCCATGGCGGCAAACGGAGCCCAGCTCTTGGGAATCACGATGTCGGCGCCCTCGAAGGCCTCGGCCATGGTGTTGACCTGCTTAAAGGTGGTGCCGGACTCGGCGGCATAGCCCTTTGCGCGCTCGACGACCTCGGGCATGAGGTCGTAGCCCTCGGGGTGAGCCAGGGTGACGTCCATGCCAAAGCGGGGCAGCAGGCTGATCAGCGACTGCGGGCAGGACAGCGGCTTGCCGTAAGAGGGCGAATAGGCCCAGGTGACGGCAACCTTCTTGCCCTTGAGGTTCTCAAGACCGCCAAACTCGTTGATGAGGTAGAGCATGTCGGCAGAGGACTGCGTGGGGTGATCGGAGTCGGACTGCAGGGAGATGAGCGTGGGACGGTGATCCAGAACGCCGTCCTCGTAGGCCTGCTGGACAGACTCGGAGACCTCGGCCATGTAGGCGTCGCCCTTGCCGATGTACATGTCGTCGCGGATGCCGATGACGTCGGCCATGAAGGAGATCATGGTAGCGGTCTCGCGGACGGTCTCGCCGTGAGCGATCTGGGACTTCTTCTCGTCCAGGTCCTGCAGCTCAAGGCCGAGCAGGTTGGCTGCCTTAGAGAAGGAGAAGCGCGTACGGGTGGAGTTGTCGCGGAACAGCGAGACAGCCAGACCCGAATCGAAGATCTTGGACGAAACGTTGTTCTCGCGCAGCTCGCGCAGGGCGTCGGCGACGATGTAGAGCGCCTTGAGCTCATCGGTGGTCTTATCCCAGGTGTGCAGGAAGTCGCTGCCGTACATGCCCTTAAAATCGAGGCCGTTCAGCTGCTCGACGAGCTCGGTAAACTTGGCGTCCATGTAAATATCCTTTCCAAAGATGAAACGATTGCAATGAGTAGATGTGCTCCGGCATGCGCGTGTGGCTAGAACATGCAGAGCACTATGACGAGGACCCGCTACCGTCGAGGAAGCATGGGAGATAACGACCGCGGGCCCCAAGTCAACAGGGGGTGCCGGGGACACGAGCTGTCCCCGGCTCAACAAGATCGAGGAATGGGACTAATCGATCTTGTTGTTGGTCAGACCGGCGCGGAACACGGTGGCGTCGCCATCGGCCTGGCTCGGATCGTAGAGGTTCAGGGCAGCCACATACATGGCGGCAGCGGTGACCAGGTCGTCCTTGTAGGTGACCTCGTTGGGGGCGTGAGCCTGAGACTCGGCACCCGGGCCGAAGCCGACGCAGGGGATGCCATAGCGGCCCTGGATGGAAACGCAGTTCGTGGAGAAGGTCCACTTGTCGCACAGCGGACGACCGGTGCGCTTGTCCATGCTGGGCTCGCAGCCGATGCGCTCGTCACCGAACATGGCCTTGTGGGCGTCGACGAGGGCCTTGACGTGCGGAGCGGTCTCCTTGTTGATCCACGTGGGGAAGTAAGCCTCGGTCTCGTAGACCTCGCCGGTCCAGGACGGACGGTCGTACATGTACATGGAGACCTTCACGTCGTCGCCGTACTTCTTGGCGGCCGGCAGGTTACGGATCTCGTCCAGGCAGGACTCCCAGGTCTCACCGGCGGTCATGCGACGGTCGATGGAGATGGCGCAGGAGTCAGCGACGGCGCAGCGGCTGGGGCTGGTGTAGAAGATCTGGCTGACGGTGCAGGTGCCGCGGCCCAGGAAGCGGGCATCCTCAAAGTGCTCGGGGTTGTACTTGGGGTCGAGCATCTTGACGAGGCCCTTGATGTCGGTCGACTCGTCGCAGCCGTTGTTGTTGAGGGCGCGGACGTCGGCGATGATGTCGGCCATCTTGTAGATGGCGTTGTCGCCGCGGTCGGGAGCGGAACCGTGGCAGGAGGTGCCGTGAACGTCGACGCGGATCTCCATGCGGCCGCGGTGACCGCGATAGATGCCGCCGTCGGTGGGCTCAGTGGAAATGACAAACTCGGGCTTAATGCCGTCCTTGTTGTAGATGTACTGCCAGCACATGCCGTCGCAGTCCTCTTCCTGGACGGTGCCGACGACCATGATCTTGTAGCCCTCGGGGATGAGGCCCATGTCCTTCATCATCTTGGCAGCGTAGGTAGCAGAAGCCATGCCGCCCTCCTGGTCGGAGCCGCCGCGGCCGTAGATGATCTCGTCGGTCTCGTAGCCCTCATAGGGATCGGCATCCCAGTTCTCGATGTTGCCGATGCCGACGGTGTCGATGTGAGAGTCGATGGCGATGATCTTGTCGCCCTCGCCCATAAAGCCCATAACGTTGCCCAGGCCGTCGACCTTGACCTCGTCATAGCCAAGGCTCTCCATCTCGGCCTTGATGCAGGCGACAACCTCACCCTCCTCGCAGGACTCAGAGGGGTGAGAGATCATAGCGCGCAGGAAGCGAGTCATATCAGCACGATGGGACTCCGCAGCAGCCTTAATGGCATCAAAATCGAGTTCTTTAGTCATAACAGTCAACCTTTCTACAAGGGTTTACCTACAGGTAGATATTTCAGATAGATCACTTGTGCCAAGCAGCGTGAGGTCGAGCACCCCACAAGCAAGTAGCCATAGGAGGCGGACGGAGGACTTTGCTCCGTCGCGAGTTCCGCACGAGCCGGAGAGCACTTAATGTGCTCTCCGTGCGAGCAGGACTGTCCGAGCAGGGAGTAAAGTCCTCCGGCTGCCTCCGGACAGGTCAGTCTGCTAGCAGGTCGGATACTCGCCCTCCCAGACGATGCGACGGTACTGATCCGGATCGGTGTCGCCCTCGGTGGAGAAACAGAGCACGGAGCTCGTCTTGTCCAGGCCGATGAGCTCCTTGAGCTCGGCGTACTCGGGGTCGAGCATGAGGGTCTCGACCAGGCCGGTGGTCACTGCGCCGGACTCGCCGGAGATGACGCGCGGGTCGCCCTTCTCGGGAGCGCCCAGGGTGCGCATGCCGCGAGCGGTGACCCAGTCGGGGCAGGACACGAAGGCGGTGGTGTGGTTGCGCAGGATATCCCAGCCCAAGATGTTGGGCTCGCCGCAGCACAGGCCGGCCATGATGGAGGGCATGTCGCCGTCCACGATGCGCGGGTCGCCGTCGCCGGCGGCAGCGCCCTTGTACAGGCAGGCGGCAGGCGCGCACTCGACCACGACGAAGGTGGGCGGGTTATCGGGATACAGGTTGGTGAAGTAGCCCACCACGGCGCCGGCGAGCGAACCCACGCCAGCCTGGACAAACACGTGCGTCGGGCGGTTGATGGCCATCTCGCGCAGCTGCTCGGCAGCCTCGGAAGCCATGGTGCCGTAGCCCTCCATGATCCAGGACGGGATCTTCTCGTAGCCCTCCCAGGCGGTGTCCTGAACGATGACGCCGCGCTCGCAGGCATCGGCCTCGGCGGCGGCCATGCGCACGCACTCGTCGTAGTTGACCTCTTCGATGGTCACCGTGGCGCCCTCGGCGGCGATGTTATCGAAGCGTGGCTTGGTGGAACCCTTGGGCATGTGCACGACGGCCTTCTGGCCCAGCTTGTTGGCAGCCCATGCCACGCCGCGGCCATGGTTGCCGTCGGTGGCGGTAAAGAAGGTAGCCTGGCCAAAGTCCTTGGCAAGCTGATCGGAGGTCAGGTAATCGAAGGTGCACTCGGCAACGTCCTTGCCGGTCTCGTCGGCAATGTAGTTGGCCATGGCAAACGAACCGCCCAGGACCTTAAAGGCGTTGAGGCCAAAGCGATAGCTCTCGTCCTTAACGCACAGGTTGGACAGGCCCAGGCGCGCGGCCTGGCCATCCAGGCGGGCAAGCGGAGTGACGGTGTACTGGGGGAACGACTGGTGGAAGGCGCGGGCCTTCTTCACGTGGTCGAGGCTCATGATTCCCAAGTGCTTGTCATCGCTCTTGGGCATCGTGTTGCCCGCCCACTGGATCTTATCGGCCATACGGTGAACTCCTTAAGTTCTCTCTTGCCGGCCCCCGCATACGCGTTTCAGCCCGATCCCATTCACACGGCTGAACTTTTATGTGGATGCCAAACAAAAAGTTTGTTAGCACTGTTCTATCACACTTTTTGATTGGAAAACCTAACAAATTGTTTGTTGCCGTAATCGGTACCTTTTCGCCGCCGAACGGTCACATAACACAGCGACACTTTCGTTATTTGCGAACAAGTGGGGTTTATGGCACAGTGAGCCCAAACTAATTTTTAGGAAGGCACCCATGACCCCCGCACAGATTGAGTTTTACAAGCGCCTTGCACACGGTCTGGCGCTCCAATTTGGCCCCAACTGCGAAGTCGTCGTCCACGACCTGGAGACCGAGGACGTGGACCGCTCCATCGTAGTGATCGAAAACGGCCACGTCAGCGGGCGCAAACTGGGTGACGGCCCCAGCCATATTGTGCTTGAATCCATGCACGAGGGCACCGCCGACGTGCACGACCGCGAGCCGTACCTCACCAAAACCGCCGATGGCAAGCTGCTCAAGTCCTCGACCATCTTTATCCGCAACGATGAGGGCAAGCCCGTCGGCATTTTGGGCATCAACTTTGACATTACGCTTATGAAGGCTTTTGAGCGTTCGCTCGACGCCTTTACCGGCACCGGCGGCACGGGCTACACCGAGCCCGAGCCCATTACCAAGAACATCGGCGACCTGCTCGAGGACCTGCTGCACGAGTGCGAACAGTTTGTGGGCAAGCCCGCGGCACTCATGACCAAAGACGAGCGCATTCGTGCCATTGGCTACCTCGACCGTCGCGGCGCCTTCCTCATTTCCAAGTCGAGCGAACGCGCCTGCGAGTTCTTTGGCATCTCCAAGTACAGCTTCTATAGCTACCTCAATGAGGCCAAGGCGGCGGCCGGCGACAAGTAGGCACTCGCCTAGATTGCCCCTCCCCTTTTGGGCGCGAGTTCTGGAAAGCTCGAATCCAAGACCGAGCCGCTTGGGAAGTTCCATATAATCGATGTCATTAGTATTTCGAAAGGGTGGAACAGAATGGCGTTGAGCAAGGCATCATGCACCGGTCGCGGATTGATTCCGGCAATTGGTGGACATGTGCACCGCATGTTCGATGAGGGTGAAGACGACCTGTTTTCGCTGAGCCTTGACGACGTGATGGATGATCGCCCGTGGACCGCCGACGAACTCATGGGCGGCGGGGCTCGCCCGTCAAGCCCCAATCCCGCACTTGCGCCTAAGCCCGCATCTGCGCCGGCTCCTGCGCAGTCGCCTGTTTCGACGCCCGCGTCTGCGCCCACACCCACTTCGGCGCCCACGCCCACTCCCCGCCCCGCAAGCGACCCGTCCGAGACGGCGGCGTTTCTCGCTGCAGCGGCACAGCGCCCCACGGCAGACAGCACAATTCGCTACGCTGCCCCGCAGCAGCCGGCATACACGGCTCCCGAGCCCGAGCTCGAGCCGCCTGTCATGGATCTGGATGATCTTTCCAACCGCCAGTTTGCCTTTGATTCCTGGGCGGCGGCAGATTTGGACGAGACCTCGGGCGGCATGCCGGCGCTCAACATTCCGGTAAACCCCCTGTTTGCGGCTGCCGAGGAACGCGACTCCGCATACGACAACACCGCAGCATACGCCAACCGCCCGAGCGAACAGCCTCGCGCCAGCCGCATCGAAACCGAGGATTACGGCCAAGCGTCGCGCGGCTATTCTCGTGACCCGTTTGCTGCCACGCCCGCCCCCGATTACAACCAAGCGAGCGTAAAGGCAGCCTCGGCATCGTCGTATACCCACGGCACCGACGATAAGCGCGCCGCCGATTACCACACCGAAGAAGAACCGCCGCGCTTTTCGGAGTTTTCGCATGCGGCAAAGGTTGTCTTTATCGCCATCATCATCGCTCTGCTCGGCGTGATTGCGTTTGAGGGATTCCAGCTGTTCCGCGGCCCCACTGCGTCTGAATCGGAAACGCAGAAAGCAGAGGACGACAACCAGTACCTGGACATCAACACCCTCAAGGGCGACCCCAACGACGGAGACGACGAGTAGCAAGGGTTGGGAGCGGCTGAAGCGTCCGTATGTAGCACCAGCTTCTACGTGCTGTTTTGTCATCCGGTTACACTTTTCCGGATGTTTAGACCGTCGGATTCGACACTTTTCCGTACTTTTGAGGTGGCGATTTCGACACTTTTCCGTACTTTCATACGGCTGATTTCGACACTTTTCCGGATAATTGCCGTGTAATCAAGCGCCGTCTGCACATCATTTCGCAGGCGGCGCTTGATTTCTGTCCGCGCGTGCTGATAGACTCCATCGTGCCCGCAAGGAGCGGGCGCGTTTTATCCAGAGTCGGGGTAGAGAGTTGGCTCCACGATCCCGACGCCAACCGGCCAAGAGGCACGGTGGCCCTGCCAACATCGATGAAAGGAGTCCGTATGGACAATTTCTCTGTGCGCAGCGAGCGCAACTTCCACAACCTGGTCGTCAAACCGAATCACATGCATCTTCTGGATAAGCCAAATGGCTACGCCTCGGCCATGGTCAAGAGCAGCCTCTCCCACCAGATGCGCTTTACAGTACAGAAGCTCGAGGAAGAGCTCTGCACCGCTGGCAATCCACATGTGTTGCAGATCAAGTTGCTCGGAGATGACTCGCGTGAGCCGTCTATCTGGGAGCTGTTTGCAGACGGCAAGTGCGTTGCGGACGGATCTGGCGCCTTTGCACGCGAGTGCTTCTGCGAGGGCGCCGAGGTATTCCTGGACCTGTGCCGCGACGCCGTGCGCGCGGCCGAGCTGCGCCAGCGGAGCCAAAGGGAGTATGAGCTGCTGAGTGCCGCGCGCGGGATTGCAGGGGTGTAGGCAGACAGACCAGACAGCTCGTCATACTGGTTGACGCTTCGATTCAAACAGCAGGGCGAAGTCGCGCTTACAATCCCGCCATGCCAAACCGAATGGCGTTCTCAAAAGGTCTACCTCCCCTCCGCTTTCAGCTTCAGCAGCAGGTCTCCCAGCTCGGGGCACTTGCTGGAAAGACGCGTCTGGGCTCGCTCGCCCATCCCCCATCGTTGGCGGATCTCCTGGGCGTGCGGACTCACACGGTAGTTCCCGTCCATCATCTGCTTGAGCAGCTTGGCGGTCACGCGCGCATCGGCAAGGGCGCTGTGGGCGTGGCCCGTCGACTCGTCGAACTCGATGCCAAACCACGTCGCCGCGTCACTCAAAGAGACGCACCCGTGGCTGCCCACGTCCATGATCGAGGTGTAAAACGCCTGCAGGTCGGCCCAGTCCGTAGGAAATGCGGAAAGATCAATGTGCTTTGCCTGGCACTCGGTCAAAAGCTGTCGACGGTCCGTCCCGCTCCAACAGACCACTTGGGCGGAGTAGCGACCGATCCAATCGCTGAGCCTTTTGATCACCACATAGAGCGGATCGGCCATCGCGGTGTCCACGGCCGATATCCCCGTAAGCTCGCGGACGGGAAACGCAACGCCTTCGGTAAATTCCGTCTGCACAAACTGCGAGAACTCGCCCATAACGTTGCCGTGGTAATCGAGCTTGACGGCGCCGACCTCAATAATCTCATTGCGCAGCCCATGGCGCTGGCGCTGTTTTGGCACCGGCGCAAACTCAACGTCCAGCACAATCTGGCGCGCAAAGTTCGTCGTATCGATAGCCGTGAAACACGGCATCTTTTCAGCTGACACGGTTAGGGCCTTTCTCCGTCAACTGCCGCTTGCTACATAGGCGGCTATATTGCCGTAAGGATAGGTGCCCGTGCGGACATGAAAGCGAGACGCAATGCCATGCGCCAGGCACTCGCCACACAGACGGCCCCAAGAGTGCCGCCCGCTCTATTCAAATGCATAAAAAAGATTGAGGCCCGGCGACTTGAATCAGAGGTCATCCCGGGCCCATCAGAGCTCGTAGAGCTCTTGGTTGCTTTGGTCTCGCTCTTCACGGCGCTTATCGAACTTTCCGAGGCACTCAAGCAGCATTCGAAGCATAACAAGTCGCTGCCATTAAGGCACTGACCTCTTGACCAAGCAACGGCGCTGCCCAGCTCTCCAGAACTTGGGCTGCCGTCGACTTTATTCTATCCGCGAGTATCTGGTTTACCAAATGGATTTTCGGTAAAGGAAGCACGGCACGCCCCGCAAGACCACTACGCCCCAAGTGCCGCCATGGGGATCACCGCCACGCCGTCGTCGCGTGTGTAGGCAATGCTCCCCTTTCCAACCATGACCGCCAAAAACGCCGGCGCGGCATTCTGGGCGGCAGGATTGGAGAGCACTTTCCTCTCCAGCGCCTTGAGATTTCTCGCTCCATCGTCTGCCTTCGCATCACTCAGCTTGACCTCGATGGCTCCCCAGCGCCCGTCGTGCTCAACGATCAGATCAACCTCAAGGCCCTTCTCATCTCGGAAATAATGGACACTGTTGTCAACACCGCCGTAGGTGGAAAGGAACACGCGCACGTCGCGCAGAACAAGGTTCTCAAAGAGCATCCCCAGCGTTTGCATATCGCCAAGCAGCCGCTCGGGGGTAGCCCCCAGCAACGCCGCCGCAAGTGACGGGTCACAGAAGTAGCGCTTGGGGCGCACGCGAACGCGGGCCTTCGAGCGCATGGGCGGCTCCCATCCGCACAGGTCCTCGGTCAGCTTGAGCCTGTTGAAGAGGTCCAAGTACGCAGCGATGGTCCTCTCGTCGGGGCCCGCCTCACCGTACGAGGCGTCCTTTATGAGCGTCTTGTACGTGACAGCCTGGCTCTCGTTCATGGCAAGAGCTCGCAAAAGGCCGTGTGCAAGCTCGGGCGACATGCCCTCATCCAGCACGTTGACGTCGAGCACCGAGTGCACGTACTGGCTTGCCGTCTCTCGCGCAAGCTCTTCCGAAAGCCCAAGGTTTGCAGGCCAACCGCCCCTGCAGCACCAGCGTGCGACGTCATCCACCGTGCTCTCGCAACGCTGAGGGGCAAAACCCTCGCCCTTAAAGAGGCTTGCCAGTGACACGAGCGGCTCGCCGTCGCCCGACTCACACAGGGCCATGGGGCGCATTGACAGACGGGCGATCCTACCCGTGCCGGAATGACGAACATGGCTGCGCTCCTCGCTTTTGAGCGCGGTCGATCCCGTGAGCAAAAGTGTCCCGCGTTCGTTGCCGCTCGCGTCCACGAAGCGCCGGGCGGCATCCCAAACCTCGGGCACCTCCTGCCATTCATCGACCAGGTGTGGCGCATCGCCGATGAGCGCCAGGCTTGGGTCGACCTCTGCCGCCGCGCGCTGCGCAGGCTCATCGAGCCTGGAGACGCTCGCCGAGCGAGAGAGCGCCGTCCAGGTCTTGCCGCACCATTTGGGGCCGTTGATCTCCACACAGCCAAACGCCCGCATAAGGGTGTCGAGGCGCTCCTCTATGAGCCGGGGCCTATATCCCTTTTGGGTCAATCTCTTTGGTGCATCCATAGACGGCCGTCCCTCTCTATCACGCGATATGCGAAATTACGCCATTCTCAATGCTGATTTTACGCTACTTTCAATGTAGTTTTTACGCCGTTACAGATGTAGTTTTTACGCCGTTACAGATGTAGTTTTTACGCTGTTTTCATTGAAGGTTTTACGCTGTTTTCATTGAAGGTTTTACGCTTGACATCCTTAGCGCGACGCTCGCTCAACCCCTGACCACCGGATTGCCCGAATTCCGGGATGCTGCCTCCGCTCCAAACAAAAGGCCCCGGCTCGCGATGAGCTGCCTCCCATTTCTTGAACATTAGAACTGGGAGGCTTTCCACCCCATGCCTCTATCGGAAACGGTATCCCGTCCTGAGCATCGAATCCGGGACGTAGTTTCCGCATGCGGCCTCGTTAGGAAAGCATGTCCCACTCTGAGCGCTCATTCCGGGGTGCAATTTCCGCCAGAGACTCCGCCGGGAAAGCGCATCCCGGTTTGGAGCCAAATTCCGGGTCGTAGTTTCCGCCTGAGGGCCGATCCGGAAACGGCATCCCATTCTGAAGCCGAAATCTGGAACGCACTTTCCGCCAAAGGTCGCAAAAGGAAAGCGCAACCCATTCCGAGCATTACATCAGAGCGCGCTTGGTTATCTCCGCTCGCACATCTCGGCAAACGAGATCAGCTTGACGTCTCCCCTACTCTCTGCGGCGTCCCGACATCCCTGCGTAAAGCCGCTTTTTGAGAAAAGTGCATAGCTTTTTCGTTGCCGTCTAAAGAGCTCGCTTCGGTGCACGAGCTTTTGCAGCACGTCTTCGCCCACCGGCTCATTGCGCCATTTGCACTCCACAAACAGCGCAGTGCCCTCGCCATCGTCAACAATCAAGTCGATTTCTTCCTGCGTATGTGTGCGATTGTCCGTCCCCCACCAGCGCCCGACGATCGCCGGAACCACATCGAGCTGGCCCGCGCGCGCGAGTTCGTACACGTATTGTCTGCATATAAGCTCAAAGACCGTACCCATGTAATCCGATACGTGCGGCTCAATGCGCTTATACGACATCTCGGCCATATCGTTTTGAATCAGCCCAATGTTCTGCGGCACAAACTTGTACCAGAACCTAAACATCTGGTCGCTCAGCAGATACACGGCTCGCTTATTGCTCGTCTCGTTTAGGGGCAGCTCGCGCTCGACAATCCCAAGCGACGCCAGCTTATCCACATAGCTCTTTACGTTGCTCGCAGGAATTCCCGTAGAGCTCGCAATCTCTGAGATCTTCGAGCGCCCCTGAGCAATTGCTTGCACGATCGCATCATATTGCTCGGGATTGCGGCACTCTTGCATTAGCAGGTTGCTCGGCTCCTCAAAGAGATAGCCCGTAGGAGTAAGAAAAAGACGTTTGATGTTGTCCTTGAGCGGTGCGGCAGGATCGACTTTCTCGATATATGCGGGAATGCCGCCCGTCATGCCGTAGCAAACCGCTGCATCTTCGCGCTCCATGCCCTGCCACAGACCGAGGGTCGTCGTAAAATCGAGCGGCATGATCTTAAACTGAGCCGTACGCCTACCGTATAGCGGGCTCTCGTAGCCCAGCACCTGTTCTTCCATAAACGAAAGAGACGACCCGCACAGGATAAGCATGAGCTTGGTCTTTTTGTACAAGTGATCGATCTTATCTTGCAACAACGAGCTGATCTCGGGATTCGATTGGGCGAGATAGGGATACTCGTCAATCACGACAATCAAACATTCCGTGCGGGCCATGGTGGCCAATGCATCGAACGCCTCGTCAAAACTACGAAACGACACGCCTGCAGCACCAACCGAGCCTGCAAGTATCGCCTGGCTAAAGCCGTGCAGGTTTGCCTCTGCATTGGTACGACGTGCTTGAAAGTAAATAGCCTTCTTGCCTTGGATGAACTCCGTGATAAGGCGCGTTTTACCTACGCGACGGCGGCCGTAAATCACAGGCATCTCAAAGGAGCCCGTGCCATACAGTCGATTGAGCTCGGACATTTCCGCTGTTCTTCCGATAAACATAGGCTATCCTTCCTTTACGTTATAGCTAGCTATATTATACCTTCCTATAATATAGCTAGCTATAACGTAATTCGACAAGCGGGCCACGCAAAAGGGACGTTACACCACCGCACGCGGACCGTCCCGGCAAACGCATCCCGTTCTGGAGCCAAATACTGGGCCGTAGCTTCCGCCAAGCATGCTATCAGGTAAGCGCGTCCCGTTCTGAGCCTAAATTCTGGGATGCGGTTTCCACTGAAACTTCTACCGGAAAATACATCCCACTCTGGGGCCGAAGTCTGGGACGCAGTTTCCGGTTGAGGGGCGTCCCGGAAAGCGCGCCCCATTCCGAGCGGCAATTCCGGGTCACGGTTTCCGCCGACACAGACGACGATCCGCAGCCCTTATCACATGCCTTCAAATATGCGATCCAGAAACACAAAACAGCAGATAGAATGCTCTTTTTCAAAAAAGTACACGTCCCTAAACTTACCAAGGTTTCATATCTAGCTACCGTTCACGGTCGCCGATTACCGCCCACCGATTCGAATGTAAAAATGTCGCCGAAAACAGGCCATCTACCTGCATGGTTAGATTTTGGTCAGCTTTTGGTCAGCTGAGCGGCAAGTTCCAGCTGATACGTTTTTGCTACCCAAAAGGAGGCGGTAGCTCATGACCCATTGCAATGACCAACTCATCGACCAACTGCTCACTCAAGCCGAACAAGAGGGGCGTTGTCTGATTCCCCCAAGCGCGGCGATCCGAAAAGCGCTCCTTCGGCGCATCGGCAGCGCGATCGTCTCGCCCATGCCGGGACTGTTCGCACGCAAAATGCGCTGGGATGAACTCAACCGAGCGCAACGTCATTGCGAGATTATCCGCACCCTTGCGATCATCCACCCCGATTGGACGTTCTGCTCGTTTTCGGCCGCCTGTCTGCTTGGGCTCGAGGTCTCGTGGCGACACCTGAACGTCGTGCATGTTTGCAGCTCGACAAAGCCGTCGGCTCGTCCGGGCGCACATATTCAGCGGCACCAGATTGAGCCGGCCGGAGCAATACGCAGAGCCGGCATATCGGTAACGCCGCCCATCCAAACGGTCACAGATTGCCTGCTGCAAACTGGTTTTGCCGACGGCATGCCCATTGCCGATTCGGCGATCTTAAAGCTCGGCCTTGCACGGGAACAGCTGATGGAGGCCGTTGAGCAACGAGCGACTGCCCGCAATGGTCGCGCGATTCGCACCGCCCTCACAACGCTTCGATATGCCGACGCCCGCGCCGAGAGCGGCGGGGAATCGGTCGCCCGAGCCGTCATGATCGAGACGGGCTTTGCGCCCGACTGGCTTCAATACGAGCTGACGGGCCCCTTCAATTCGACCAAGCCCATACGAACGGACTTTGCCTGGGAGCGCCAGGCGCGGGAACTCACACTGGGCGAGCTCGACGGGCTCATCAAATATACCGACCAGACCATGCTGGCCGGACGCACCACCGCCGAAGCGCTCGTTGCCGAACGACAGCGCGAGGCGCACCTATCGCTCTACGGTCACCCTCTGCTGCGCTTTACCATGAACGAGGTCCGCTCGGCAGGAATGCTCGCCAAAAAGCTGCAGACGGCAGGCATCCGGCAGACCGCGCTGCCGACATGGCTCAACGACGTGGAGCTGTAGGAGCTGCTAGGCCGCGCATCGCCGGATCGCATCCCCCCTATCTGGGCCGCGTTTTCCCAACGGCCACGCCAACGGAAAGCGCGTCCCAGCTTGGACGCTCAAAACGGGATGCACTTTCCGGATGGCGGGCCTAGCGGAAAGCGTATCCCGGAATCCGGCCTCAGAACGGGTTGTGCTTTCCGGTTGAGTCCTTCAGCGGAAACCGCATCCCATTCTGGGGCACGATTCCGGGACGCAGTTTCCGTATGCGGAGGCGCTCCAAACAAAAAGCCCCGGCTCGCGATGGAGCCGGGGCCAAAGGCGCAGCATATACAGTTGATGTTGAGCGCGAACAGCCCGTCAGCAATGGGCGTCCGCGTTCTACCCTACCCGCGGTGACGAGCGCGGCTGTACGGCGTATCCACCATGGGCAGATTTGGACGCAGCTTGCCGTCAAACGCGCGGTAGGCGTTCTGTACGGCGGGCGCCGTGGGGATCGTTGCGATCTCGCCGATGCCTTTGCCGCCGTATGCCACGGGCAGCAGCTCGTCCTTCTCCACGTAGATGGCGTGGATATCCGGAATCTCGGGGGCACGGAACAACCCGAGCGTACCGTACCTTGCCTGGGGTACGCAGTCCTTGAGCGGCCAGTCCTCAGTAAGCGCATAGCCCATACCCATGAGCACGCCGCCTTCGATCTGACCCTGGATGGAGATGGGGTTGACCACCTTGCCGGAATCGTGCGCGGCATAGACCTCGCTCACGCGACCGTCATCATCCAAAATGACCACATGCGTGGCAAAGCCGTAGCAGATGTGACTCTTGGGGTTGGGAACATCCGCACCCAGTTTGTCGGTCGGCTCCAGGTACACGTAGCCAAACTCGCATCCCTCGAGTGCCTTGATGGCGGCCGCGGGATCCTGAGGATGCATACCCTGGCCGGCGACGAGTTCCTGCGTGCGCAGCTGATAGGCGCGGCCGTCGTCGTACTCGATCTTGACGCCGTCGCCATGGGCGCTCACCGGGGCGGTAGGCGCAGGCTTGCCGGCCTCGATGCCAACCATGGCATCGCGCAGCAAGAAGGCGGCGCCGCGCACGGCCTCGCCGGTCACAACCGTCTGACGCGAGCCAGACGTGGTGCCGGAGTCGGGAGCGTTCTCGGTAGAGCACTCGCCGTTGGCGATGCAGCTCAGCGGCAGACCGCAGGCCTCGGCAACGTCCTGCAAAAAGACCGTGTTGCAGCCCTGGCCGATGTCGGACGTGGCGGCATAGACCACGGCCACGCCGTCCTCGACGCGAATCTTGCAGCGGCCGGCATCGGGCAGACCCACGCCCACGCCGGCGTTCTTCATGGCGCAAGCGATGCCGGCGTGTCCGGGATGCGCGTAATAGGCATCCTTGACCTCGAGCAGCGTCTCCTTAAGCGCCGTGGAGCAATCGGCGATCTGGCCGTTGGGCAAAACCTCGCCCGGCTCGATGGCGTTGCGGTAGCGAATCTCCCACGGATCCAAACCGACCTTCTCGGCCAGCAGGTCGATGAGGCTCTCGAGCGCAAACTCGGACTGGCAAACGCCAAAGCCGCGGTACGCGCCGGCAGGCGGGTTGTTAGTGTAGTAGCCGAAGCCGCGGATGTCGGTGTTCTGGTACTTGTAGGGGCCGACGGCATGCGTGCAGGCGCGCTCGAGCACCGGGCCGCACAGCGACGCGTAGGCGCCGGTGTCAAAGTTGATCTCGCAGTCCAGGCCGGTAAAGATGCCCTCGGCGTCGCAGCCCAGCGTAAAGGTGCCGTCCATCGCATGACGCTTGGGATGGAAAGCGAGCGACTCGGCACGCGTGAGCTTGCACTTCACAGGACGCTGGAACTTATATGCGGCGAGCGCGGCCAGGTGCTGGACCGAAACGTCCTCCTTGCCGCCAAAGCCGCCACCCACGAGCATGGTCTCGACGACCACACGCTCGGGTTCGCTATCCCAGCCAAACATATGGGCGCACTCTTTGCGCGTATCGTAGGCGCCCTGGTCGGTCGACTGCACCTTGACGCCGTTCTTGTACGGGAAGGCAACGGCACACTCGGGCTCCAAGAAGGCATGCTCGGTAAAGGGCGTGGTAAAGCGCTGTGTCACGGTGAACGCGCTCTCTGCCAGCGCCTTGGCGGCGTCGCCGCGCGTCACATGGCGGCTCTGGCACACGTTGTCCTTGAGCTCCACCGTGTTGCCAAAGGCAAAGAAGCTGTCGTGCAGGCGTGGGGCGTCGGCGGCCCTGGCCTCGACAATGTTGCGCACGGGCTCCAGCGGCTCGTAATCGATCTTTACGAGCTTCTTGGCCTTCTCGAGCGTCGCTTCGTCCTCGGCAACCACCAGCACAATGGCATCGCCCACGCAGCGGGTGATATCGCCCTGGGCGATCATGACGTCCCAGTCCTGGATAAGGTGGCCGACCTGGTTGACCGGCACGTCCTCGGCGCGCAGGATGCCCACCACACCGGGCAGGGCCTCGGCCTTGGAGGTATCGATGGAGAGCACACGGGCGCGCGGGTACTTGGAGCGCACGGCGCTGGCATAGGTCAGGCCCGGCTGATCGAGCTCGTCGATGTCGTCGGGATACTTGCCCTCGCCGAGCACCTTCTTGCGCACGTCGATACGGAAGGCGCGCTTGCCCACGCCGTAGTCATCGCCGCGCTCCAGGCCCTCGTCGATTTGCTTTTCGCCGCGGAGTACCGCAGCGGCCAGCGAAATACCCTCGATAATCTTTTTGTAGCCGGTGCAGCGGCAGACGTTGCCGCGGATGGCGTACTTGATCTGCTCCTCGGTGGGCTCGGGGTCCTCGGCGATGAGCGCCGCACCCGCCATGACCATGCCGGGGATGCAAAAACCGCACTGCACGGCGCCCACGGCGCCAAAGGCGTACACAAAGGCCTCGCGCACGTCCTCGGGCAGGCCCTCAACGGTCACGATGTTGCGGCCGGCGGCAAGAGCGGCGGTCAGCACGCACGCCTTGACGGCCGCGCCGTCTACATGGATGGTGCAGGTGCCGCAGGCGCCCTCGGAGCAGCCGTCCTTGGCGGAATGGATGTGCAGGTCGTCGCGCAGGTAACGCAGCAGCGGTTTATTCTCCGTCGTCGTGCGCTCGACGCCGTTAACGGTAAAAGTGAATTCCTGTGCCATGGTGATTCCCTTCTACACGCCGGCGGCGATGCCGGTGCGGTCGTGGATGGCGCCATGCGGGCAGACGACGGCGCACATGCCGCACGACAGGCAGTCCACACCGTCGATATGGGCGCAGTTGTCCTCGATGCGGATAGCGCCGGCAGGGCACTTTTTGGCGCACATACCGCAACCGATGCAGCTCGTGTCGCAGACCTTGCGCGCAATGGCGCCCTTATCGGTGTTGTTGCAGCGCACCAGAATGTTCTGGTAGCCGGGGACGAAGGCAATCACGCGCTGCGGGCACGCCATGCCGCACAGGCCACAGCCCGTGCACTTGGAGCGGTCCACGCGGGCGATGCCATCGACCAGCGCAATGGCGCCGTGGGGGCATGCCGTGACGCAGGCGCCACAGCCAATGCAGCCTTCGCTGCAGCGGGCGTCGCCGCCTGCGGAGGCGCAACCGCTTCCGCAGGCAACGTAGGCCACGTTATGTTGAATGGATTTGGCCATAAGAGACTCGCCTATTTCTTAAGAAGGTACGAATAGTTGTCGCGCACAGCCCTGATGGTCAGGCGGACGGCCTCAGGCAGACCGGTGTTGACGGCATCGCCCGAGACGGTGCGGACCGTGCCGGCGACGCGGACCTTAAAGTGGTCCTCGTCCACGGCCAGGAAGCCCTCGTTCTCGGAGTTCTCCATGTCCTGCTCGCTCCAGAACAGGGTGAGCTTGTCCTTGTAGGGACGACCCTCCTGGTAGGGGCAGAACACGGCGCAGTTGCCACACTCGTTGCACATGCCGTCGACATGGACGACCTGATGCTTGGCCAGGCCCGGCACCTTAATTGCCACGTTGGCGC
Source organism: Collinsella sp. AM13-34 (assembly GCF_003473055.1). Classification (NCBI taxonomy): domain Bacteria; kingdom Bacillati; phylum Actinomycetota; class Coriobacteriia; order Coriobacteriales; family Coriobacteriaceae; genus Collinsella; species Collinsella sp. AM13-34. The sequence continues at coordinate 36,067 of NZ_QRLE01000008.1, forward strand.
GGTTGGGGCACACGTCGCAGCAGACCTCGCACACCGAGCCGCAGCCCAGGCAGCGGGTCTTTGTGCAGTTGCGCTTGTCGCGGCAGAGCGTACCCTTGCGCTCGTAGCAGGTGTCCTCGCGGCCGGCCTGCTCGTTGCAGTCGGCGTACTTGTTAAAGTCCGCACCGGCGATGGCACGGGCGACCTCGGCGGCATCGGCGATAGCCTCGACCACGGTGGCAGGACCGCGACGGCAGTCGCCGGCAGCCCAAACGCCCTCGACGCCGGTGGAGGTGGCGGCAAGACGGCCGCGACGGTCGTGCTCGACGCCCGCGGCATCGTACAGGCTGGCATCGATGCCCTCGCCCACGGCGCAGATCACCGTGGTGGCGGAAAGCTCGACGGTCTCGCCCGTGGCGACGGGGCTGCGACGGCCGCTTGCATCCGGCTCGCCGAGCTCCATAACGTCGCAGGTCAGCACGGAGCCGTTAAGCGCCTTGGGCGCCAGCAGCTCGCAGAACTCAACGCCGTCGGCAAGAGCAAGATCGAGCTCTTCCTCGTCGGCGGGCATCTGCTTCTTGGTGCGGCGATACACCAGGCGCACGTTCTTCACGCCAGCAAGGCGCTTGGCCACGCGGGCCGCGTCCATGGCGGTGTTGCCGGCGCCAATGACCACGACGTCCTCGCCCAGCTCGAGTTTCTCGCCCTTCTTGGCGGCCTCGAGGAACTCCAGCACATCGAGCTCGGCACCCTCGCCCAAGCCCGCAGAGCCGGGCATCCAGGCACCGGTGGCCACGACCACGTCGGTAAAGCCCTGGGCCTTGAGCTCGTCAATGGAACCAACGCGAGCGTTAAGCTGAACCTTGGCGCCAAAGGCCAGGCAGAGCTCGGCATCGTGGGAGATATCGTCGCTCGAGATGCGGAACTCGGGGATCACGTGACGGACCACGCCGCCGAGCGAATCGCGGGCCTCAAAGATGGTGACGGGCACGCCGGCACGCGTCAGGAAGAACGCCGTCGCCAGGCCGGCCGGGCCGCCGCCGATAACGGCAACGTTGCGCTCACCGTCGTTGGCGATAGCCTGGGCGCGCAGCTTGGGCAGCACGGCGGTCATGGCCTCGCGGGCGGCCTTGAGCTTGCTGGCGCGAATCTGGGCGCCCTCGGGCTCGTAGAATGCACGCTCGCAGGCACGGCCGCAAGGATGCGGGCAGATAGTGCCGGTGATGAACGGCAGGGCGTTGCGCTCGATGATGATGTTGAGTGCGTCCTCGTAGCGGCCCTCGTCAACAGCCGCCAGATAGGCGGGAATATCCTGCTGGATGGGGCAGCTCGTGCGGCACGGCGTGGTAAAGCAGTCGGAAAGCGGGCTCTTGCCGGCGACCTTGCGGTCGGGCAGCGGGCGCAGCGGCTTCTTGTAGAGCGGGTTGGTGAGCGAGTCGGTCTGGATCGCCGTCACGGCCTCGAGCGAAACGCCCGCGAACGGCTTGCCATCCAGATCGGTAAACTCGCCGGCCATCTGGCTAAAGCGCTCGTAGCCACCGGGCTTGAGCACGTCAGTCGCCAAGGTAACGGGCCAAATGCCGGCGTCATACAGGGCGCGGATGTTGTAGACCGTGGCACCGCCGGAGTAGCTGATGCGCAGCTTGCCATCGAACTGCTCGGTAATGCGACGGGCGGCCTCGATGGTCAGCGAGAACAGCGAACGGCCCGACATGTACATCTCGGTGGAGGGCAGCTCGTTCCTCGTCACGTCGACGGGGAACGTGTTGGTCAGCTTGACGCCAAACTCCAGGCCGCGCTCGGCGCACAGGGCAATCAGGCGCTCGAACATGGGCACGGCGTCGGCCCACTGCAGGTCCTCGCGGAAGTGTGTATCGTCGAAGACGATGTAGTCAAAGCCCAGCTCGTTCAGGCGCTGACGGGCAAACTCATAGCCCAGCAGCGTGGGGTTGCACTTGATGTAGGTGTTGAGGCCCTTCTCGGTGATCAGATAGGTCGCGATGCGCTCGATCTCCGCCGGCGGGCAGCCGTGCAGGGTAGACTCGGTGATGGAGTTGGAGACGCGCGCCGGGATGGACTCGACAAACGCGGCATCGACATGCTCAAACTTGTCCAGGTTGGCAAGCGCCCATGTGCGGCACTCGTTCCAAACCTCGGAGCCGCTGGCGTCCTTCATGCCCTCGATGTAGGCGTCGACCTTGGGGCTCTTAATACCCTCGAGGTCATAGCCCACGGACATGTTGAAGACAAAGCCGTCCGGGCTGCCCAGGCCGTACTCGCGAGCGATCAGGTGGCAGGCGAACCATGCCTTCACGTACTCGGCAAAGGCCTGCGGAACCTCGAGCTCGGTCGACCACTCGCAGTTGTAGCACTCGTCCTGCGCCACAATGCAGGGCTTGTTCACACACTTGGAGAGCTCCTCGCCGTCCATAACCTGAACGGTCTTGAGCTCAAAGAAGCGGGAACCGGCAACGTAGGATGCCACGATGTTCTGGGCCAGCTGCGTGTTGGGGCCGGCAGCCGGGCCAAACGGAGTCTCGATGCGCTCGTCAAAAATGGGAAGCGCGCCCTCCTGGTTGGTCGTGACCATCTTGCGCACGCCAAAGATGGCGTCCTGGGTCTTGTGCTCCTCGATGATCCAGTTCATCAGCTGCGAAAACGGGATCGGCCTCATGATGTCGCTCATAGTGAGCTCCTCTCTGTAACGCCCGGCGAGACCGCGCGGCGGGCGCAAATACGGCGTAGCGCTAGCACAGCGCCGGCGACCCCGCGGAGGTCGCCTATACGCGCGTCGGATGCGGCGAAACATCCGACGCGCGTGAATCTACTTGTAATTAGTACGTGCGATCGTTGAGCGTGCTCCAGAGCTTTTTGGACTCGGCCATGGTCCACGCGTTGATCTTGTCCTCATCAATGCCAACGAACTCGCGATCCTTGTACAGGACGCGGCCGTTGATGATGGTGGTGCGGCAGTTTTTGCCCATCATGCCAAAGAGCATGTGGCCGTCGATGTTCTCCTCGCTCAGCGGCGTAAAGGGCTTGTAGTCCATGACGATGACGTCGGCGGCGGCGCCGGGCTCAAGCACGCCGAGCTTGCGATCGAAGTACTTGCTCGCCATCTTGGCGTTGTTCTCGAACAGCATCGTCATGGCCTCGCACCAGCCCACGTTGGGCATAGCGGCGTTGTGGCGCTGAATGATCAGGAAAACCTTAAGGCTCTCGAGCATATCGTGGGTGTAGGCGTCGGTGCCCATGCACACGGGGATGCCGCGGCGGAAGAATTCGAGCACGGGGGCGCAGCCCACGGCGTTGCCCATATTGGATTCGGGGTTGTTGACGAGCCAGGTGCCAGACTCCTTGACGATATCCATCTCGGCGGGCGTCACGTGGATGCAGTGGCCGAGCATGGTGTCGGGACCCAGCAGGTTGTGCTGCAGCAGGCGCTCGACGGGGCTGATGCCACCACGGTTGAGGCGGGAGTCCCACACGTCATTCATGCCCTCGCACACATGGATGTGGAAGCCGGTCAGGCCGTTGTTGGCCTCGGCCATCTTGTCCATGGTCTCGTCCGAAAGCGTAAAGGTGGCGTGACCGCCAAACATGGCGGCGATCATGTGGTTGTCGTTATCGCGACGCTCCTTGGCGGCCCACTGGGCAAATTCGGCGTTCTCGGCAATGGCCTGGTCGCATTTTTCCTGACCGCGGCGGTCGGAGACCTCGTAGCACAGGCACGAACGCATGCCCAGCTCCTGCGCGGCATCCTTAATGGCAAAGAGGCTGCCCGGAATCTCGCAGAAGCTCGCGTGGTGATCGAAGATCGTGGTGACGCCATCGCGGATGGAGTCCAGAATCGTGGCATAGGCGCTGGCCTTGGTGCCGTCGAGCGTCAGGTTGTCGTCGATCTTCCACCACTGCTGCTCAAGATTCTCCAGGAAGTTGGTGGGGTTGCAGCCCTTAATGGCAAGGCCGCGAGCCAGACCCGAGTAGATGTGGGTGTGGCAGTTGATAAGTCCGGGCATGATGAGGTTGCCCTGGGCATCGACGTACTCGGCATCCGGGTACTTGGCCTTGAGCTCGCACTCGGGGCCCACTTCGACGATCGTATCTCCGTCAATGGCGACCGCACCGTTTGGAATGAACGGGGTCTGAGCGTTGCGGGTAAAGACGGAACCGTTAGCGACCAGAAGCATGGATGCTCCCTTCAACATCAGGGGCGGGGTTTGACACCTCTGACATGGCGGAGTGCGAAGCGCCGGCCTACACCGGAAACGGGCCCTCTCCCGTCAACGCTTCACCAAAGGGACAAACCCTTTGAAGTGCGGCTTGACGCCGCATGACGTCGGCGGACGAGGCGATGCGTCCGCCGACGAATAGCACCGAATTGGTTACTTCTTGCTCTCGGGCAAGACCAGATCCACGGCAGCGTCCTTGGCAGCATCGATGTGCTGAGCCACGACCGGCGTCTGCGGAAGGATCAGGTTAAGGACAATGGCCATGATGGCGGTGGGGGTTACGGCATTGGAGCCGATGACGGTGGACACCCAGGCGGGCATACCCTCGCCGGCAAGGCAGCCGCTGGCCATCCAGATACCCAGGCCAAAGACGACGGAGGTGCCGACGATGGTGGTAGTACGCTGCGTGAGGCCCTCGCGGGTGAACATGCGCACGCCGTTCATGGTGATGGTGCCAAAGACGCCGACGGTCGCGCCGCCGATGACGGGCTGCGGGATAGCGGAAAGGACGGCAGAGAGCTGCGGGAACAGACCGGCGATGGCAAAGACGGCCGCGATGATCACAAAGACCCACTTGTTGACGACCTTGTTGGAGCAGATGATGCCCACGTTCTGGCCAAGGGCGCTGGTGGGAAGACCGCCCAGCAGGCCGCCGACCATAGAGGTGAGGCCCTGGGACACGATAGCGCCGGAGAGCTCCCGCTCGGTGGGCATACGGTCGATGGAGCCCAGGCAGGCGGCGGAGACGTCACCGATAACCTGGATGGCAACCATGGGGAACACGACGGCGAGGGTAATGCAGACCTCGGGATCAAACTCGAGCGCGTAGGGCATGAGCTTGGGAAGGGCGAAGACCTGAGCGGTGGCGACGCTGGAGAAGTCAATCATGCCAAAGGGGATGGAGACGATCATGCCGACGATCATGCCAAAGAACACGGATCCCAGCTTGAGCGTGCCCTTGCCAAAGTTGGCGAGCGCAAAGACCACGGCGAAGGTGATAAGAGCGACGCACCAGGCCTGCGGAGTGCCCCACAGCGGCGTACCCATACCGCCGGCCATATACTTGACGGCCGTGGGATAGAGAGAGACGCCAATGGAGAAGATGACCGTACCGGTCACGACAGGCGGGAATAGCCACTTAATCTTGCTGTAAGCCAGACCAAAGAGGACCGCGACGGCGCCGCCGACGATCTCGCCGCCCAGCAGCGCACCAAAGCTAAAGCCCGAGGCACCCATGGCCTGCAGGGCCGGCAGGAACGCGAACGAAACGCCCATGACGATGGGCAGGCCGCCGCCGATGCGACGGAAGGGAGCGAAGGCCTGAAGGGCCGTATCGATCGCCGAAAGAATGAGCGCGACCTGGATGATGTCGGTGCTCTGCTGGCTATTAAAGCCGTAGACGCCGGCCATGATGACCGCCGGGGTAATGATGCCGGCAAACGATGCCAGTACGTGCTGAAGGGCACATGGGATCATTTCCTTAACGGGAGGCATGCCTTCGCGAGTGAACAGGGCTTCAGTGCCGTTCGTAACCGTCTCCTGGGTCATTTGACCACCAATCCTCGAAGTAGTTGTTTTCGCATCTAACGCTCTATTGTGACGCAGTGCGGGGTTGAGGTTGTGCCTTCATTGCATATCGTATTAAAGATGATTCTCATTCTCAATAATAATTTTTTGTTATCAGACTATTCTTCAGCTGAAATCACGCATTTCCGCAGGTCAGGAAAGTGTCTGGTCAAAATAACATCTAACTTTTCTTTTGGTCAACCGTTTACCGCTAAATTCCTACCGTTCGTCTGCATTACGCAATGTACCTGCGGATATACGAGATGATGGGCAGCGTGTTACCATGAGAAAAAATTGTTATGAACATTTCCGATTTCACCCAAAGGAGTTGCCCGTGAACGAGACCGTACGTCGCTTTTTGCCGATGGTCGATTTTCTGGAGCAGGTACTCGGCAAGAACAGCGAAATCGTGCTGCACGATTTCTCGGATCCCGACCACGCCATCGTCGATATTCGCAACGGCATCGTGAGCGGCCGTAAGGTCGGCGGTCCCGCCACCGATCTGGCGCTCAAGATCATGCACGACCCCAAGTATTGCGACCTGCCGTTTATTACGGGCTACGAGGGGCGCGGTGCCGGCGGCAAGACGTTGGAGTCAGCGACGTACTTTATCCGCGAGAATGACGAGATCGTCGGTATGCTCTGCGTCAACACCGACCTTTCCACGGTACGCTCCATCAACGCCATGGCGCAGCAGCTCATGGCGTGCTTCGACGCGGCGCCGACGCGCACGGAGCCCGCCCCTATCGAGGTCGAAAGCCTTTCGGAGTCCACACAGGAGCTCATCGACCGCAGCATTGCCGAGTTGCTGAGCGCGCGCGGGCTGGATGTAGCGTCGCTTGGTCAGAGCGACCGCGTGGACGTCATTCGCCACCTCAACGGCAACGGGGTGTTCATGCTCAAGGGCGCCGTGGCCTGCGCCGCCACCGCGCTGGGCATCTCGGAGCCCAGCGTCTACCGCTACCTGCAAAAAGTTCGCAAGGAGGGCTAACGAGCAAAATGGAGCGCGGCCCCACAAGCGATCCGTCACTTGACAAAAGACCCTGCAGCTCGCACGCGCTGCAGGGTCTTTTTGCATGTCATGTTTAGTTGTTGCCAACGCCTTAGAGGGCGGCGACGACCTCGATCTCGACCAGACCGCCAGCCGGAAGGGCGGCAACCTGGAAGGCGCTGCGCGCGGGGAACGGGGCCTCGAACTTGGAGGCGTAGATCTCGTTCACGGCGGCGAAGTCGGCGATGTCGGCCAGGTAGACCGTAGTCTTGACGACATCGGCAAAGGTGGCGCCGGCAGCGGTCAGCAGGGCCTCGACGTTGGCGAGGGACTGCTTGGCCTGGGCCTCGACGCCCTCAGGCATCTTGCCGGTTGCGGGGTCGATGCCCAGCTGGCCGGACAGGAACACCATGTTGCCGGCCTGGATACCGGGGGAATACGGGCCGATGGCTGCGGGTGCGTTATCGGAAGACACGACGGTCTTGCTCATGTTTTTCTCCTTACGATCAAATAGAGAGCGTGAGCGCGGCGTTCGCACCGGGAGGCACAATTCGGTCTGAACACCGCGCTTGATTGGGATATTACTCAAGGTTTCCGTTTGATGCAAGAATATTATCAGCTTGCGAGAATATTTTATCGCCCAACGGTTTCCCCGAACCGCTGAACGGTTCTCCACGGGGTCAGCCAGCCCAAGCTGCTGAAGACTTTATCCCGCTTGGAGCACGGGCATCGCCTGCCGCAACGGCACCACTATACTTTTGAATATCTGAGCATTTTGAAAGGCAGGATATGACCGCAACCGCCAGTCGAACCACCAACCGCAGGCCCGAGCTTTTGGCGCCCGCCGGAGGGCCCGAGCCCTTTGCCGCCGCACTCGCCGCGGGGGCAGACGCCATCTACTGTGGCATGGGCAGCTTCAACGCCCGCCGCAAGGCAACCAACTTTACCGACGAGGCCTTTGAGCAGGCCTGCCGCGCCGCGCATCTAGCCGGGTCGCGCGTCTACGTCACGGTCAACATCGTCATCAAGCAGTCCGAGATGGGCGATGCGCTGCAACTCATCCATCGCTGCTCCACGCTGGGCGCCGATGCCTTCATTATCCAGGACTGGGGTCTGTTCTTTGAGGTTAAGCGTACCATGCCCGGCATCGAGACACATATCTCGACCCAGGCGAACATCCACGACGACCGCGGAACCCTTTGGTGCCGTGAGCAGGGCGCCGACCGCGTGACTCTCTCGCGCGAGCTCTCCATCGACGAGATCGCCGCCATCCACGACGCCGCGCCCGATGTGGACCTTGAGGTCTTTAGCCATGGCGCCATCTGCTTTTGCTACTCGGGTCTGTGCCTGCTGTCGAGCTTTGCCATGGCGGGCCGCTCGGCCAACCGCGGCATGTGCGCTCAGCCCTGTCGCCTGCCTTACGAGCTGATCGACGAGAACGGCCGCTCGCTCTCCCCTGCCGGTCGCGAGCGCGCGCTGTGCCCGCGCGACACCAACACGTCGCAGCTTGTTCGCCGTCTGTATGACGCCGGCGCCGCATCGCTCAAGCTCGAGGGCCGTATGAAGGCCCCCGATTACGTGTATTCCATCGTCGACGTGTATCGTCATCAGATTGATGACATGCTTGCCGATGTTTCGACCTCTAAGGATGAGAATGCCGCCCGCCAGCGCCAGCTCAAACGCTGCTTTAATCGCGACTTTACGCACGCCTACCAGGATGGCACCTCGGGCGACGAGATGATGAGCTACGAGCGCTCCAACAACCGCGGCCAGATTGTGGGCACGGTGCTGGGCAGCCGTCTGGCCAACCGCGATGTACGCGGACTCAAGCCCGACGACCGCCGTCGCCGCGCCGCCATCGCCCGCATTGAGCTGTTTGAGCCCGTGGGCAAGGGCGACCTGCTGGAGCTTCGCCACGATAACGAGTTTGACCAGTTCCTGACCACCATTGCCGCCGATGATGCCGCTGCCGGCGACATCATCGAGTGCCGCGTGCCCCGCAGCATGCCCGAGGGCTGCCGCGTCCGCGTGATTCGCAGTCAGCGTGCCATCGACGCCGCCGGCGCCGCGCTCAAGCGCGATGTGCTGCGCCGCCGAGCTGTTGACGTGTCCGTCGTGGCGCGCCTGGGCGAGCCGTTTACCGTCACACTCACCTGCTGTGACAACCCCGCGCTCACCGCCACCGCCACGGGCTTCACCGTCGAGGCCGCCAAGACCCGCGCCGTCGAGGCGGCAGACCTGGTTGAGCATGTGGGCCGCATGGGCTCCTCGCCCTTCGACGCAGCGAGCTTTGACGTGGCGCTCGATGAGGGCTGCGGTATGGGCTTCTCCGCCGTGCACAAGGTGCGCGCTGCCGCCTGTAAAGCATTGGAGGAGGCCATTCTGGCGCCGTACGAGGAGCGCGCGAAAGCGCTCGAGTTGCCGGCGATTGTAACCAGTGATTCCCGCCCCGCGCCCGAGCACTACCGCGATGAGCCGCAGATCTGCGCCACCGTCACCTCGCTCGAGGCCGCCGAGGCCGCTCGCGCCGAGGGTGTAGCGCGCATCTACATGACCACCGACGCGCTCGAGGCTGTCGGACTCTCCCCTGCCGATGCATTTGAGCAGGGTATTGTGCCCGCACTCGACGAGGTCTGCCGCGCCGTTGACCACGTCCGCGTTGACCCATGGGTTGTTGCCGGCGCCACGGTCGCTATTGGCAACATCTCTGAGCTTGCCCTGGCCGCCCAGGTTGGCGCCACGGCCGAGATTCGCTCTTGCCTGCCGGTGCACAACACGCCCTGCATGGAGGCGCTTGCCGAGCGCGGAGCCGGTGCGTTTTGGCTCTCGCCCGAGATCACGCTCGACGAGATTGTCTCGCTCGGCGCCGCCGCGCCCGCGGCTCTAGGCATCACCGTCTTTGGCCGCCCGCGCGTTATGACAAGCGAGCATTGCATTCTGCAGGTTGCCAACGGTTGCATCCACGATTGTGCCAGCTGCCGCCTGCGTGCCCGTAAGCTCTCGCTCAAGAATATCGACGGAAAGGTCATGCCGGTGCGTACCGACATCCACGGCCGCTCACGCTTGTACGACGCCTACCCCATCGACCTCACGCCGCAGGTACCACAGCTGCTCGACGCCGGCGTCCGTCGTCTTATGGTGGACGGCACACTGCTCGAGACGGATGAGGTGGGCCGCGCCACCGCTCGCGTCCGCCGCGCCGTCGAGGCAGCGCAAGCCGGCCGCAAGCCCGCCGCCCGCCTGCGCGGTGCCACCTCGGGCTGCATGTTTGTGGGAATCAGCTAACCGAAAGGCTTACACGTGAACGAAGAACCTCAAGTCCTCTACTGCGACGCCTGGCTCATGGCCATCGACAAGCCCGCCGGCATGATCGTCCACGGCGACGGCACCGGCGAGCGCACGCTCACCGACTACGCCAGCGACCTGCTGCTGGCGATGGGCGACGGCTTTGCCGCGACCGACATGCAGCCGCTCAACCGCTTGGACCGCGACACCACCGGCGTGGTGCTGTTCTCACTCGACAAGCAGACGCAGCCCGCCTTTGACCAGATGATTATCGACCACGCGTTCGAAAAGCACTACCTAGCGCTCGCCGAGGGCAAAATCGACTGGAACGAGAAGCTCATCGACAAGCCTATCGCCCGCGACCGCCACGATAGCCGCAAGATGCGCGTTGGCGCCAGCGGCAAGCCGTCTCAGACGCGCGTCAAGGTACTCAAGCGCCTTAAGAGCCGCCGTGGCCTGCCTACGCGCTCGTATATTGATGTCGAGCTGCTCACCGGCCGCAAGCACCAGATCCGCGTGCACCTGGCAAGCGAGCATCATCCCTTGATTGGCGACGACCTGTACGGAACGCCGCGTCCCTGCGGCCTGATGCTCCACGCCCACAGCGTATCCTTCACGCATCCCGTAACCGGCGAGCACATCCACATCGAAGCCCCCTGCCCCTGGGAGCCCTAAATCCTGCCAAAAAGGGACAGGTTTATTTTGACAGGTTTTATCTGGTCAAACGTCATACCGCCACGATGACTCAGCCGCGGTCCCAAAACGTCTCGATCTGTAACAGTTAGAGCCCATTTTCCGGTCTATCTGTTACAGATCGAGACATTCGAATCCCCCTCAAGGGAAAATCTCAATCTGTAACAATAACTCGGCAAAATCAGTCCCAGATGTTACAGATTGAGACAAAGGAACGGCGCAATTCGGAAGTATTTCAATCAGTAACACCTAGCCCACTTTAAGCGGTCCAGTTGTTACAGATTTAGACTAAACCGGTAGACAACGAAAGCGGCAACGCCCGTAATGGACGTTGCCGCTTTTCTATTGAGAAAACTACTCAGTTTTCATTACTAACCACCACAATGGGGACGGGCACCTTCGCGGTGGTTTTGGCCTTAGCCCGTCCCTGCCGTTAGACCGTGACGACGTTGTCCATTGCCCGGTACTTGGCGGGGACCTCGCCTGCGGTAATAATCGTTGCATCGCGGAAGTCCGCGAACTTGACGGGCGCCACCATGCCAAATTTACTGGCGTCCGAGATTACGAAGCGCTTGGCCGTATGGCGCATCGAGATACGCTTTACTTGCGCCTCCTCGATATCGGGCGCCGTGAAGCCCTGCTCGGCGGCAATGCCGTTAGAGCCCCAAAAGCCGCAGTTGAAGTTGTAACGGTCTAAGGTTGCCAAGGCATCGGGGCCAACGAGCGCCTCGGTCTCGGGTTTGAGCTCGCCGCCCAGCACCACGGTACGCATGCCGCGCAAAGCGAGATGCTGAGCATGGAGCACGGAATCAGTCACATAGGTGACACCTTCAAGGTGTGGAAGATGCTCGATGAGCCTGAGCGTCGTCGAGCCCGAGTCGATGTACACAAAGCTCTCGGGCTCCACCAGCGCCGCCGCACGGGCGCAGATACGTTCCTTGTCGTCGTTATGGAGATCGCTGCGCTCATTAAGCGTTAGGTCGCGCGTCACGTGCGCGCGCTCAAGGCTCGTCGCCCCACCGTGCACCTTGGCGATACGGTGTGCGCGATTGAGCGTCTGCAGGTCGCGCCGAATGGTAGACGCCGTCACGCCCAGGGCCTCAGCAAGCTCCGGTACGGTAACCGAGCCCGTCTGCTGCACCATCGACACGATTGCGTTGAGCCTATCTTCCGCAAGCATCGCTTACTCCTCCTCGGGGTACACGACTCCCCAATCGGCGCGAAGCTTGGTCATAAGCTCCATAACATCAGAAGCATAATCCAGAAGCTCGCGCTTGGAGTCGTCGCCGGCAACGGCCTTCTCAAGATCGGCCATCTCATAACACAGGGCGTAAGCCTCGGTGCCTGCGTGGACCTCCTCGCGGTGGCCGTCCGCAGTCCACACGATGGTCGCGTGATCGGCACGCGGATATTCGTTGACCTCGATGTAGCACTTGTCAAAGCTGATGACCGAGCGCTTGGGCTGTTTGGAGTGAAGCGTAAGGCTCACGACGCCCAGCTGCTGCTCGGCATTGCGGCAGACGATGCCGCCCGCAACATCGACTCCAGTCTCGCAGGTGTTGCCTAGAGACACGACCTCGGCGGGCTGGCTCGCCATAAACAGGCGCATGACGGACAGGGCATACACACCAATATCGAGCATGGCACCGCCGGCAAGGTTGCGATTGTAGAAACGGTCGGTCAGGTCGCCGTACTCCTTGTAGCTACCAAAGTTGAGCTGAGCGAGGTTCATGCGGCCGAACTCGCCGGCATCCATGCGGCGACGCAGCTCTTGATACAAGGGCATGTGGAGCACCGTGGTAGCGTCCATAAGGACCACGTTGTGCTCGGCGGCAATGGCACGGGCCTCATCGAGTTCAGCGGAATTGAGGGTAATGGCCTTCTCGCAGAGCACGTGCTTGCCGGCTGCCAGGGCAGCGCGCAGATAGGTGATATGAGTGTTGTGCGGGGTAGTGATGTAGACGGCGTCGATGCCAGGATCGGCGTAGAGGTCCTCAACCGTGTCGTAGACCTTCTCGATGCCATACTGCTCGGCAAAAGCCTGAGCCTTGGACGGCGTACGGTTGGCGACGCCCGCAAGCTTGCGACCGGCAAGAGCAAGGGACTGAGCCATCTGGTTGGCGATAACGCCGCAACCGATGACGGCCCAATGGAGCTCGGGAGCCGTAAAAATATCGTCGGGGAACGGCTTGTCCTGGACCGAAGCGAACGCTGCTTTGGCGGCTGCCGCGGCGTCGAGCGGAGCCTGCTTGGAATCTGCCATTATGTGCCTCCTGTGTCATAGAACGCCTTGCTTTCTGACAGCTCTATATTCGCACAAACACGCGCTTCTGTGCGCGTTTTTGCGTATCTCACCGCTAAACGGTCATTTTTATCCCGTAAACGGCGCATCTATACGCATATTCACGCAATCCCACGCACGTAAATGCGCACAAATGCGAACCGGCCATTGCTCAGAGACAGGGGCTTATGCTTAGAACTCAAAAGACAGGATGATCCGCTTCGCCTCGTCGCTCATGGCGCGCTGCAGCTCTAAGGACCGTCCCAAACTGCCGACAGAAAAGGAACGTTCCAAACTGCAGACAGAAAAAGAACGTCCCCAGGCGCCGGCATTTCAAGAGCACTCATTTAAGTCTGTCCCCAATGAGTGGGAGTAATCAGAGACCCTTTGCGAGGGAGGCCGGACGTGGCCTTCCTCGTTTTTATTCATGGACTTTAGTCCGTGCCGCGCGGCACGCGCGGCATAGAAAGCCACCCGCTCAGCGGGTGGAGGCCAATTTCCGCTACGCGACAAAAACCTTCCCCCTAGCATGAGGATTGTTCAGGTCATCATACTAGGGGGAAGGTGATTGCTGTGGCCCAGAAAGCCAACAGCCTCGCGCACACGAAATGGCTGTGCAAGTACCGCATCGCACCGAGGCCAAGCTCATCGCCGCCATCGTCGAGAAGCACCCCGAGGTGCGCTTTGCCGCGAGCCGCACCTCGGCCCACGCCGACCTCTACGACCGCATGGAGCAGGCCCTGTGCGAGCGCGTGGCCAACGCGGTGGATGTCGTCCGCTCCGACATCAGCCCCGCGCTTCTTGTCCACACCGGTCCAAACCTCGTGGGTGTGGCGGTCCAGGGACTCTAGTGGAGGCGGGGCGTCCTGCCCCAAAAACAAATGCAAAAGACGAGCACTTCTTGCCGCTCAATTGGCAAGAAGCGCTCGTCTTTTCTTAACGCGTTGTATGGCGGAGAGAGCGCAAGTTACGCGAGCGCCCTTCTTGCCAGCTCGGCCGCGCCGAGGATTCCTTGGTCGCCGCCGCAGCCCGGGGCGCAGATGTAGCTCTCCATGTCCTTAAGCTCGGCGGTCTGGATGTAGCCACCCAGATATTCGAGGGTCTTCTTGCGGACGATGCCGTAGAGCTGCTCCTGGTGCATCACGCCGCCGCCGAGGACGATGCGGCGAGGCGAGTACATGAGCACGAGGTTCGCGCACATCTGCCCCAGATAATCCCCCTCGAGCGCCCACACCTCATCGTTGTCCGCGAGCTCGGCCGCGGGCTTTCCCCAGCGCGCGGCGATGGCGGGGCCGGAGGCGAGCCCCTCGAGACAGCTCGCGTGGCTCGGGCAGACGCAGCGTCCCTCCTCGGTGGGACGGGTCCTTACCAGCATGTGACCGGCCTCGGGGTGCAGCATGCCGTGAAGGAGTCTGCCCGCGCACATGACGCCCGCGCCCACGCCGGTGCCGATGGTCACGTAGACGGCGTCCTCGAGCCCCTTGCAGCAGCCGAAGACCACTTCGCCGAGGCAGGCAACGTTCACGTCCGTGTCGTAGGCCACCGGAATCCCGAGGGCGTCGGCGAACGCGGCGCGAAGACCATGGCCTCGCCACGCGAGCTTGGGCGTCTGGAGGATGGAGCCGTAGCGCTCGTCGTTGGGGTCGACGCAGGTCGGGCCGAAGGCGCCGATGCCCAACGCGTCCACATCGCGGGCGGTGAACCACTCGATCATCTGCGGGACGGTCTTGGCGGGCGTAAGCGTCGGGGTCTCCATACGGTCGAGGACCTCGCCGTCGCCGGACACCACGGCACAGACCATCTTGGTCCCGCCGGCTTCGAGGGCGCCGAGCCTCATTTGCTTTTCGCTCATGTGATCCTCCTTACAAAGGGACGCCCGCAGTCATGGTCAACCGCGGGCGCCCATAACGTTGGCTTGTTTCGAGGCGACCCTACCTGGGCACGCGGTCCTGCCTTGCGGCAAACGGGGCGAGCACGGCGTGCGGCTCGCTTTGGTACCAGTAGGCGACGGTGGAGATGTCGTCCTCGCGCTCGTAGAGCTTGATGTCGTCGTTGCCGAGGTCCTGGAACGTCACGCGCAGGTCCTCCTTGAACGAGATCGGGTCGGGAAGGTGCCACCTGTAGAGGCCGTGCCTGGGCAGCGCGTCGTCGTTAGTCGCGAGCATCGGATTCGGGTTCGGCTTGCCCGCGCTGAAGCGGTCGCGCGTGGCGTCGCGCGTCGAGCGGTACGGGTAGCCGGCGAACAGCGTGTTGAAGCACTGCGCCTCGGGCAGCGCGTGGGGCGGCCTGTCGAGGAAGGCCCAGGCACCGCCGAAGTAGTCCTCGGCTCCCGTCGAGGTGACCGTGGGGAACTCCTCGTCGCCGTCGAGGAAGAACTTCATCTCGCCCTCGCCCCACCAATAGCGCTCCAGGGCGCACAGGGCCATGTAGGTGCCGACGTAGTAGCCCTTGCCGCGCACGCCGTCGAGCACGGTGTAGTCGACGCCCCTGCGGGTGCTGCGCTCGCGGTTAAAGCGGGCGTGGAAGTACATGGCGTCGTCCGGCACGTCGGTGAGCGCGTAGTTGAACGTGTAGAAGATGTACTTAATGAACCCGGGGTGCTCGCTCGTAAGCGTGACCTTGGCGCGCTTCCTGAAGGGCATCTCGAAGTAGCAGTTCATGCCGCCCGTCGGGTTCACGCAGATGGGCATCGAGTTGACGATGGCGCGCTCACCGAAGCCGTTGCAGAAGAAGTCGCCGACAGGGCACTCGACCGAGGGGGTCTCCTCGTCGTCCCAGTAGAAGCGCAGCACGAGGTCACGCATGACGAAGCTGCCGGCGGCGGTCTTGTCGGGGACGGTCATCCAGATGTGGCGGATGATGCCGGGGCCCTCGATGTCCGCGAGCGTGATGGTCTCGCCGGACTCAAGGGGCACGCAGCACGAGCCCTTGCGGCCGACGCCGAGGTGGCTGGCCGACATGGCGGCGCGGCCCTTCTCGCCCGTGATGTTCTCGGGGGTGATGGCGCGGCTTTCCTCACCGCCGTGCATCCACACGTCCTTAAGGAACTCTCTCATCGTCGACCTCCTCTATTCGTCGTCGTCGCACTCGGCGGAACTGGCACCGTTCACGTAGATGATCTGCTGGCGCGCCTCGTTGACGAGGGCGTCGAAGTCGAGTTTCTCGTCGGGGCGCGCGAGCGCGACCGTCATGGCGAGCGGGAGGTTGACACCCGCGATCACGTGGATCCGGTCGGAGGCGAAGCGGGAAAAGCGCTGGTTCACGCTGCCGCCGTACGCGTCGGTGAGGACGACGACCTCGTCAGTGCCCGAAAGAGCCGCCTCGACCGCCGCGTCGAGCCCCTCGCCGTTGTCGTTCACGTAGGCGCACACGGCGTTGACGGCGTCGCCCTTACCCGTAAGGAACTCGAGGGTGTCCTTGAAGCCCTGGGCGAGAAGGGAATGGCTCGCCACAACTATCTTTCTCATTGATTCACCAATCTCTTGGGTCGAAGCTAGGCGAGGATGCCGGCGGCGGAGGCGACCATCGCGAGGACGATCACCACGAGGATGAGGGCCGTCATGCTCGCGTTCTTCTTGGTAAGAAGGTAATACGCGCTTCCCGTGATGGCGGCGGGGATCATGGCAGGCAGGATCTTGTCGAGCAGCGGCTGAATCTCCATCGCGACGTCGCCGAAGCTGAAGCTAATCGGGCAGGTGACGCCGATGACCGAGGCGATGAGGCAGCCGACCACGGTGAGGCCGAGCACGGAGGCGGCGGCAGTGAGGTTGGGAAGCTTCTCGCTGAAGTCGGTGACGAGCTTCACGCCCTGCTTGTAGCCGAACTCGAGGGCGTGCATGCGGACCCAGAAGATGGCCAGGATGAGCGCGAACCAGATGCCGGCTCCCACGGGGTTGCCCTCGATGGCCATGTAGGCGGCGATGGAGCCCATGATGGTCGGGATCATGGTCATGAGCAGGGAGTCGCCGACGCCGGCGAGCGGTCCCATGGTGCCGATCTTCAGGTCTTGGACGGCGTCCGCCGCCGCTAGGCCGTCGCGCTCCTCCATGGCCACGCAGGCGCCAAGGATGATGGCGGCGAGCCAAGGCTGGGTGTTGTAGTAGCGGAAGTGGTTGTTGAGCGCTTGCTTATAGTCCTCGTCGTTCGTGTAGATCTTCCTCAGGACCGGCGAGAGGGCGTAGGCGACTGAGGCGCCCTGCTGGGTCTGGTAGTTGAAGGTGCACACGCTCATGAGCCAGCGCCAGTTCGCGTTGCGCAGGTCCTTCTTGGTGACCTTGTAGCCGGAGGGCTTGCCCTCGGCGACGGCGGTGATGTTCTCGTTTTCCATGGTTACTCATCCTCTCCGATGAAGGCGTCTGCGGAAGCGTGGGCGGCGAGCTCGGTGTCCCTCTCGGCACGCTGGTAGAACGCAATCGCGAGGGCAACGCCGACGATGGCGGCGCCGATGATGGGCACGTTCAGGAAGGCCGAGAGGAAGAAGCCGGCGAGCAGGTACTGGAAGTACTTGGCGGTTGGCATGTAGCGGAGCAGCATGGCGATACCGACGGCCGGGAGCATCTTGCCGGCGAGGGTGAGGCCGGAGAGGAACCACTGGGGCATGACCTCGAGGAGCCAGTTGACGGCGGGCTGGCCGAGCGTCACGGAGACAAAGACGGGCAGGGCGGCGCACAGGCCGAAGAGCGCGGGGCAGACCCACAGGATGGCGTTCATCTGATTGAACTTACCCTCGTTGCAGAACTTCTGGGACTTCTCGACGACAAAGCCGTTGAGGATCTTGGCGACGACGTCGAGCTGGATGCCGAGCATGCCGACCGGCAGGCCGATGGCGAGGCCCGTGTCGGAGCCCAGGGTCACGCCGTAGGCGGTGGCGATGATGGCCATCGTGCCGTAGTCGGGAATGGAGGAGCCGCCGAAGCCCGCGACGCCGAGCTGCATGAGCTGAATGGTGCCGCCGATGACAAGGCCGGTCTTCCAGTCGCCCATGACGACTCCGGTGATGAGGCCCCAGAAAACGGCGTAATTGACGAAGATCATCGGGATGCCGTAGTAGTCCACGTGCTTGATGAAGGCCAGCAGGGTCAAAAGGACGACCTGCAGGATAGTGAAGTTGACCATATTTCCCCCTTAGATGAGGTCTGCGACGGAGACGGGCTTGTCGGCGGGCACGAACTGGGCCGTCACCTTGACGCCACGGGCGATGAGCGCCTTGTAGCTCTGGACGTTCTCGGCGGAGGCGTAGGCGCGCTGGGTGAGCTGGATGCCGTCCTCCTTGACGAGCGAGCCGCCGACGACCAGCGACGGGAGCTCGACGCCCGACTCGACCAGGCGAAGCATCGTCTCGGGCTCCTTGGCGATGACGAAGACCTTCTCGCGGTCGTACTTGCCCGCGGCGAAGTTCTTGAGCGCGGTCTGCTCGGAGATGATCGAAACGGCCATGCCCGCGGGGCGCGCCATCCTCATGGTGGACTTCAGGACCTCGTCGCCGGCGACCTTGTCGTCGATGACCATGACTCGGGTCGCGCCCGACACCGGGGCCCACTGCGTCACGATGATGCCGTGAAGCAGGCGATTGTCGATTCGTGCCATAACAACACTCATGTTTGCTCCTATCAAATGAAGTTTTACGTTCGGTACTGCCTCGGCGCTATCCGGATTCGCGCCGGGCAAGGGGTTATCGGATTATTGAGGACGCGCGGTCAGCTTGCGGCGGCGCGGGGAAGGTCACTCGTCGAGCAGGAGGTCCGAGGAGCCGAGGCGCTCTTCTCGCGCCGGGGCGGCGCTCACGCTTATGTAGTCGAAGACATATGCGATCTCGCTTACGGGAACCTCTACGCGATAGCGCGTCGAGATGCTCGAGAAGCTCTGCCTGAAGGACTCGATGAAATCGGCGCGTTCCTCCTCGAAGCGGTCCTGGCCAACGTAGGTCTCAATGGGGTTTCTGGTAACAAGGCGCTCGACGAGACAGCAGAGGTGAACGTAGAGCCCAATGATGGCGTTGCTGCCGATCTTCTCGCCTGTCCTGCGCTGAAGCTCGTGCACGGCGCTCTCGATCTCATGGAATAGCCGCTCCGGGTCGAGGATGGTGATGGAGCGGATGACGTTCTGCAGCGTCATGTTCGAGAGCAGCTTCTCGTGGAAAGAAGAGAGCTCGGAAGCGTCAAGCCACCTGCCGAACACGGCATCAACCTTAGAGGCGGACGCCGTCGACATGATGTCCTCGAGGGCGACGAAGGGGACGGAGGCGACCCCGGGGTCTCCCGTGCCGATGACGGCGCAGACGCGGTGCTCGGAGAAAACGGCGTCGTTCGACCCGTTCGCGACGAGCTGCTTGAAGGGCCTCGTGAGCAGGCGCGCGCCTATGGTGCGCGGGAGGCTCTGCGAGACGAGCTGGCGTATCCTCTCCGCGGCGTCGACCCCGGACTCGGAGCAGAAGACGATGGCGTCCTCACGGTTGACGCGCTCGATCACCTTGCAGTGCGTCACGCACGCGGCGGTCGCATCGCCAAGAATCTCGGCGATGGACTTGCCGCCGAGCAGCCCGACCCCGATCTCGAGCGCAAGACCGGTAGAGACGTTGTTCACCACGCCGATAGTGGAGTCGGTAACGTTCTCGAGGGCCTTATAGGCCTCCTCCAAGGAGCCCATGTCGACGAGGAACACGACCCCGGTGCAGTAGGAATGGCGGTCGACGAGGCGCTGGAGCGGACCGACGATGTCCTTCAGCTGCTGGTCGTAGGGCATGTCGACAGCCTCGTACACATGCATGCCGAGCATACGGTTCGCCGCGTCGGCGATGCTCGTCGCCGTTGAGTAGCCGTGGGACAAGATGACGCAGAGCGTCCGAAGGGTCTTCGCATCGCGAGACTCCGATGCGACGCACAGCGTCAGAAGCGTCTTCGTGAAGTGATCGAGCGAGATTCCCAGCGCCCCTTCCACGTCTGCGGCGACCTGATCGGAGACACTCGAGGCAAACGGCAATTCGGAGGTCACGGCACCGAGGAGATGGGAGATTTGCTCCGCACAGGCAGACTTTCGCTTAGCCAGGCCGATACCCGGCCACAACTGCAGGCAAATCTCCTGGGCCAGTAGAAAAGCGACCTTCCTCGAAAGCTCGATGCCATAAGAAGAGCCTGCGTCGGCAAGGACCGCGCCCACGACGCGCTCGAAGGCGCGCGACCTCGAGGAGGCGACGCCGTGGTCGAAGATCAAGTGATCCTCAACGCCGCGCACAGCGGAGACAGCTTGCGAGACAAGCTCGGAGACAGAGAGCTCCCCGGCGCAGAATCGCTCATCGAGGGAGCACAGGGCATCGAGCGCCTGCTCGACCGGCCCTGTGCTCTCGGCGGCATCCAGAGACGCGTCGATCAGAACGCCATCGTCGGGCTGTTGATCGATCTGCGCGGAGGAGAGGAGCCCGCTGGGAAGAAGATACGGGCGAACGACGACGTAGTCGCCCTCGCGATTGAGGAACGCTTTGGCGCAGCAGTTCGTCACGCAGGCGCGCAAGCCGGCGATGTTATCGGAAAAGTCCGCGTTCACGAGGCAACGGTATGCGCCGCGGCTGATCTTCACATCAGAACCGATTCGGCACCCCTCGCTGCGCAGGAAGCTCAAGATGAGATCCTCGCGCTCCTCGGGGGTCCGCTCCTTGAGTGAGGGGACGCGGGCACAGATGGGCATTTTGCTGTAGGCCGAGGAAACCTTCAGGTCATCGGCGGAAAGCGTCGTCGAAAGAACGAGGCGAGCGCGCGGCGCATCCTGGGAGGCATCGAGCCCGAGGGCCGTCGCAAGGCAGTGCTCCATCGCAGAGGGAGAGAGTGCCTCGATGCCGTTGACAAAGACCACACCCCCGCGCGCTTTCGCGATCGACTCGTCAAGAAGCCCGTTGAACGAGGCGGCGTCCGGGACCCCGGCGCAGTCGATGCGCACATAGGAGGAGTCGCGGGACAGCAAGCCCTGGTTCTTGCCGTACTCGTACACAAGGCGAGAAAGGAAAGACTTACCGACACCCACGCCGCCGCTCAAGAGGATGGGCAGGCCAAACGGAGGGTACTGAACCGCAGCCTTGCACTGCTCGACAACGGAGCTGAGGCTCATGTCGAAGCCCACGGCACGCGCGAAGTCGCGGTGATCGGCGATTCCCGTCGCCTGGATGAGGTCGGCGAGCGAGGCGTACTCGCTTGCAGAGAGCTTTACCTGAAAACGCTTCTGGAACGCGCGGCGATGAAAATAACGGACAGGCCTGCCCGCCACCTTAACCACAAGACCGGCGCGAACAAGGTCGTTGAGGTACTGGCTCGCCAGGCTCCTGGAGATGATGAGCGTCTCGGCGATGTCGGAGGTGGACAGACGGGCAAGGTCGTCGAGCGAGACGGCAGAGGTGAGGGCCTCGAGATGCTCGAGAATCCTGTCCCTCATGTCGACGGGTTTCTTTGCCAAGCTGTCCTGTGTGGTCTTGTCCATGACTTCTTACCTCCTCGTACAAGGAGTATAAGGGGAGAACAGAGAACGGAAGGGGGCGCGTGGGGGAATCAACAGCTCCGAGGAAAAGTCCACCACTTGAGGGGCAGAAAACAACGGCCATTGAACATTCAGGGCCGACGCTCAACACTTCGGCTCGACACTTCGCTTTGGAAAGGGCCCCGGCGCGCAGGGCCTAAAGCTTAACCATGCGCGCGGCGATGCGGGCGCAGTCGCAGGCGGCCTTCTTCTCGAAGGTGTTGTAGTCGACGACCCGGCCCTCGGCGCAGGGCTTGTCGCTGATGGCGCGCACGACGACGAGGGGCACGCCGTTGAGATAGGCGGCCTGCGCGATGGTGCAGCCCTCCATCTCGCAGCACAGGTCGCCGAAGGTCGCGAGGATTCGCTCCTTCTGTTCCGCGGGCGAGACGAACTGGTCGCCGGAGACGACGCGGCCCTTGAGGACCTTAATGTCGGGGGCGACGGCGGCCGCGGCGGCGCACGCCGCCAGCAAGGGCCGGAACGGATCGCGCAAGATCAAGGCGTCGCCCGGGAGGTCGGGCGTTACCGTCAGCCGGCGCCGCGTCTGCCGCATCATGAGGGAGAACGGCCTGGCCGGCGCATACGGCAGGAAGAGGTTCAAGGTGCACCCCGGGGCGGTCAACGAGGCCGACGTGTCGAACGTCGTCGCGCGCGGCTTCGGCGGCAGGGCGCCGTGCACCCATATATGCAGCGACTTGGCCTGCGTGCGCGTCGGGACGTCGTGGAGCTACGTCTGCCTGCTCGTCGACCTCTGCAACGGGGAGATCGTCGGCCACTCCGAAGGACCGAGGAGGGACGCGCGAGCTCCGAGCCAAGCTCTTGGATTACGTGCACTGGTACAACAACTTCAGGATCCACTCGACGCTGGGCTACATGTCGCCGGTCGAGTTCAGGGAGGCGGGGCCGTCCCTCCCGGAATCGTCCAAATAAGTGTTGCCAATCCATAGCCAATCCAGCCATCATCTCCGCGAAGGCGGACGTCAGGAAAAGCTCGGCTTGAGCTCGGTCGGACGCGGTCTGTGGGGCATCATTCAGGCTCAGGGGGTCTCCTTGTCTTCTTCGGTCGCAACCTGAATGATAGGGACGGCCCCTTCTCTCTTTCCCCTTCGTTTTCGACGCGTCACCCTCTCGGCGGGCTTAAGGCCCGCGCTCGCGGGTGCAGGGGCTACGCCCAAACCCCAAAAACGTAACGCCGTGCTCGAAGCGTTTCCGGACGTCAGCGTAATCTCAAATCCCGTTCGTCAACTCATGGGCAAGCCACCTGAGACTACTCATTTCTCCTACTGGCAATGAAGACCTGCGACCTGCAGTTTTGCAAACTGCTTGAAAGCCACCTGCGTTGATTCACTTCCTATTGCAGCTGGCGGCTTGCACGCGAAAAGGCATTTAAGTTTCAAAACGGGCGTTTTCGGCGCTATCGAGCCTCCAAAGGCATCCCGCCGCGCCCTTTGGGACAAAAACAAAAACTCAAAGCCCTGAGTTCGAAAATAGTTTTTGGAGTTGTCCCGACTTTTGTCCCCGAAGCCGACGAAACGCGACAGGGTGTCACCTGGCGGCACTCGATTCGAGACGGCACCGAAAACTGGATGCAACCGGAATGACGGGACGGCAGAACCGAAGCCATCGAGTGGGGATAGAAAAAGGCCCGGGTGCCGTGGCATCCGGGCCTTTGCTAGCAACTTGATGTTGCGGGCAGCTTAGAACTTGTGACCGCACTTCTTGCAGACGCGCAGCTTGTTCTTGCCGTCCTTCTCGTGACCGACGCGGGTAACCTTACCGCACTCGGGGCAGACGAGATTGACGTTGGAGGCGTCGATGGGAGCCTCCTGCGAAACGATGCCGCCCTGCTGGTTGGCAGCGTTGGGCTTGACGGCCTTCTTGACGACCGAAACGCCCTCGACAACGACCTTGTTCTCGGCGGGGAGAGCACGCAGGACAACGCCCTGCTTGCCGCGATCCTTACCAGAGAGAACCTGGACCTTATCGCCCTTCTTGATATACATATATCTCCCCTAACTACAGGGTCTCGGGAGCGAGCGAGACGATCTTCATGTACTTCTTGTCACGAAGCTCGCGAGCGACGGGCCCGAAGATACGGGTGCCGACGGGCGAACCATCGTTGTTGATGACAACGCAGGCGTTCTCATCAAAGCGAATGTAGGAGCCATCCTTGCGGCGGATCTCCTTAACGGTGCGAACGACGACGCAACGGACAACGTCCTTCTTCTTGACGTTGGCGCCAGGGGTAGCCTCCTGGACAGCACCGATGAACACATCGCCGATGCCTGCATAACGACGCTTGGAACCGCCAAGCACCTTGATGCAGCGAATCTTGCGAGCGCCGGAGTTGTCGGCGACGTTCAGCATGGTTTGCATCTGAATCATGGTAGATGTTCCTCCGAACTAAGAACCGAAGAGAGGTGCGCAGCCTTTATACGGCCCGTGGTATGCAAGCCAGGCATACGCACATCTTCGGAAACGTACAAGTCGTAAGAGCGACTGCTTATTTAGCGCGCTCGACGACCTCGATGAGGCGCCAACGCTTCATCTTGGACATAGGACGGGTCTCCATAACGCGGACGGTATCGCCCACGCCAGCCGTGCACTCCTCGTCGTGAGCGTGCAGCTTCTTGGAGCTGGTCATCATCTTGCCGTACTTGGGGTGACGCTTGCGCTCGGTGATGGTGACAACAATGGTCTTGGCACCGGAGACGGAGGTAACGACACCCGTACGGACCTTACGCGAGTTACGCGAATCAGTCATGTTCTCTCCTTAGGTCCTACTCGGCGACAGCGGACTTCTCCGCTGCGATCTCGCGGGCGCGCTGCTCCGTGAGGACGCGAGCGATGTCCTTCTTCACGGTGTTGACGCGAGCGGTGTTGTCCAGCTGGCTGGTGGCCATCTGGAAACGAAGGTTAAAGAGCTCGGCGCGCATTTCCTTCAGCTTCTCAACGAGCTGAGCGTCCGAGAGCTCACGAATCTCTGCGGGCTTCATTAGTTCTCCTCCTTGGCGGCGGCGGCGTCCTCAGCAGCCCACTTGGCCTCGAGAGCGGCCTCCTCAGCCATCTCCTTCTCGATGCGCTGCTCAGCGTTCTTGGCAGCAACAATCTTGGTCTTGATGGGAAGCTTGTGCTGTGCAAGACGCAGAGCCTCGCGAGCGACCTCCTCGGGCACGCCCTTGACCTCGAACATGATGCGGCCGGGCTTGACGACGGCCACCCACTCCTCGGGGTTACCCTTACCAGAACCCATGCGAGTCTCGGCAGGCTTCTTGGTGATGGGCTTATCGGGGAAGATCGTGATGTAGACACGACCGCCACGCTTCATGTAGCGGGTCATGGCAATACGAGCGGCCTCGATCTGACGGTTGGTGATCCAATGGGCCTCGAGAGCCTGGATACCAAACTCGCCGAAATGCAGCTCGGTATTACCCTTGGCCTGGCCCTTCATGGAGCCACGCTGCACCTTGCGGTGAAGAATACGCTTAGGGGCAAGCACTACTGACCCCTCCTCTCGGAGTTACGACGACGAGGACGGGAAGAGCCCTCGAGTGCAGGGTTGGGAACAGGCTGGCCCGGGAGCTTCTCGCCCAGGTAGATCCAGACCTTCACGCCGCAAGCGCCCATGGTGGTGCTGGCGACAGCCGTGCCGTAGTCGATCTTGGCACGGAGGGTGTGCAGAGGCACGCGACCCTCGCGGTACCACTCACGACGGCCCATCTCGGCACCGCCGAGACGACCGGAGCACTGGATACGGATGCCCTTAGCGCCGGCCTTGCGGGCAGACTGGACAGCCTTGCGCATAGCGCGACGGAAGGCAACGCGGCCCTCGAGCTGCTCGGCGATAGACTGAGCAACGAGGTTGGCGTCGAGCTCGGGGCGCTTGATCTCGACAACGTCGACGGAGAGCTGGCCCTTGGAGACGCCAGCGACCTTCTCGAGCTCGGTGCGGAGGGTATCGATCTCGGCACCCTTCTTACCGATGACAACGCCGGGGCGAGCGGTGAGGATGATGACCTTCACCTTGTCGCCAGCGCGCTCGATCTCGACGCGGGAGACAGCTGCGCGGGAAAGACGCTTCTCGAGGTACTTGCGGATCTCGAGATCGTTACCGAGGGTCTTAGCGTAATCCTTCTCTGCGAACCAGCGGGAGCGCCAGTTCTCGGTGATGCCAAGACGGAAGCCGGTGGGGTAGACTTTCTGACCCATACAGCTTTACGCCTCCTTTCGAGGAGCAACGACGACGGTGATGTGGGAAGTACGCTTCAGAATGCGAGAAGCGGAACCCTTGGCGCGGGGACGGATGCGCTTAAGCGTCGGACCCTCGTCAACATAGGCAGCGGCGACAACCAGGTTGTCGGCACGCAGACCGTTGTTGTTCTCGGCGTTCGCAACGGCGGAACGGAGAACCTTCTCGACATCCACGGCGACGGCGCGGTCGCAGAAGTGGAGGATGTCGAAGGCCTGAGCGACAGGCTTGCGGCGGATCAGATCGACCACCAGGCGGGCCTTGCTGGGGGAAACACGCACGTACTTAGCGACGGCGCGAACCTCGGTGGCCTCAGTTTCAATAGACTTAGTTGCCATTTACGGTTAACCCCCTATTTGGCCTTGTGGCCACGGAACGTACGAGTCGGCGCGAACTCGCCGAGCTTGTGACCAACCATGGACTCGGTAACATACACGGGCACATGCTTGCGGCCGTCGTGGACGGCGATGGTGTGACCAACCATCTCGGGGAAGATGGTGGACGCGCGGGACCAGGTCTTCACAACGTCCTTCTTGCCAGCCTCGTTCATCGCGGTGATACGCGAGAGAAGGCGAGTCTCCACGAACGGGCCCTTTTTGAGACTTCTGCTCATAAGTGCTTTCTCCTAAAACTCGGTATCCGAAATTACTTCTTACGGCGACGAATGATGTGCTGGTTCGAGACCTTCTTCTTCTTGCGCGTACGAAGGCCCTTCGTCGGCTTACCCCAGGGGGTAACAGAGGGACGACCAGAGGTGTGGTTCTTGCCCTCGCCACCGCCGTGCGGGTGGTCGACAGGGTTCATGACGGTACCGCGGACGGTCGGGCGCACGTTCATGTGACGCTTACGGCCGGCCTTGCCGATGACGATGTTGGCGTGATCGGCGTTGCCGACCTCACCGACGGTGGCGCGGCAGGTAACGAGGATGCGGCGCATCTCGGAGGAAGGCATACGGACGATAGCGTACTTGCCCTCCTTACCCATCAGCTGGCAGGAGTTACCGGCGGAACGGGCGATAGCAGCGCCCTTGCCCGGCTGGAACTCGACGGCGTGGATGAGCGTACCGACGGGGATGTCGGCGAGGGGCAGAGCGTTGCCCGGCTTGATGTCGGCGTCAGAACCGGACATGATGGTCTGACCGACCTCGAGGCCCTTGGGGGCCAGGATGTAGCGCTTCTCACCGTCAGCGTAGTGCAGCAGAGCGATGCGAGCGGAACGGTTCGGATCGTACTCGATCGTGGCAACCTTGGCGGGCACGCCGTCCTTGTTGCGCTTGAAGTCGATCACGCGGTAACGACGCTTCACGCCGCCGCCCTGGTGGCGGGTGGTGATGCGGCCGTTGTTGTTACGACCGGCCTTCTTGGGCAGGGGCTCGAGAAGAGACTTCTCGGGCTTGGTGCAGGTGATCTCAGAGAAATCGGAGATCGTCTGCCAACGCCTACCAGCGGAGGTCGGCTTAAGGTGCTTTACAGCCATTACAATCCCTTTCAATAGGAATCCGTTAGCCATCGCAGACAGGGATTCGAGGTTCTGCCTCGGGTGCGATGACACCGGACGTATACACGGTTCCGGGCGTGTCCATTTTATACGCCCGAAACCTTGAGCTCTCGCCTCCCCTATTTGGGAGGCATGAGCTCACTCAACAGCAGCGAGTCTTAGGCCTGGTTGCCAAAGACCTCGATGGTGTCGCCCTCGGCCAGCGTGACGATGGCCTTCTTCCAAGAACGGGTCTTGCCGGCGACATAGCGCACGCGCTTGGTCTTGGGCTTGACCGTCAAGGTGTTCACGCGAACGACCTTGACGCCGAAGATCTCCTCGACAGCGTCCTTGATCTGATACTTGTTAGCATCCTTGGCGACCTCGAACGTGTACTTGTTCTGCTCCATGCCGGAGAAGGAACGCTCGGACACGATCGGACGGATGATGATCTCGTGGGCGGTCATTTATGCAAGCACCTCCCCGAAGTGAGCGGCGATGTCGGCGGGCATCAGCACAGCGTTGTTGTTGACGAGATCGTAGGTGTTGGCCTCGTCAGCGGTGATGATGAACGTCTTGGGAATGTTGCGGAACGACAGGTAGGCGTTGACGTCCTCATCGCGAACGATGATGGTCAGACGCTTGCCCTCAAGGCCGAGAGCCTTGAGCATGGCGACGGCAGCCTTGGTGGAAGGCTTCTCGAAGCCGTAGTCGTCGACGAGCACGAGCTCGCCATCGGCCAGCTTGGCGGACAGCGCGGAGCGCATAGCCAGCTTGACCTCCTTGTTGTTCATACGCTTAGCGTAGGAACGGGGCTTGGGGGCGAAGACGACGCCACCGTGACGCCACTGGGCAGCACGGATGGAACCCTGGCGGGCACGGCCGGTGCCCTTCTGACGCCAAGGCTTCTTGCCGCCACCGGAAACCTCAGAGCGACCCTTAGCAGACTGGGTGCCCTGACGCCAAGAGGCCATCTGGCACTTGACGATGTGGTGCATAACGTGGATGTTCGGCTCGATGCCGTACACCTCAGCGGCGAGCTCGGCCTCGGCGACCTTCTTGCCCTCGCTGTTCTTTACTTCAAACTTTGCCATTTAAGTGTTCTCCTTGGTATGACGCTGGGCTAAATGGGCTGGGCCCTTAGGCCATACGGATGGCGACGAGACCATTCTTGGCACCCGGGACAGCGCCCTTGACCAAGATGAGGTTCTGCTCGGCATCGATGCGGACAACGGAAAGGTTCTTGACGGTAACGCGCTCGTTACCCATGTGACCGGCCATCTTGACGCCCTTGAGGACGCGCGCAGGATAGGCGCACTGACCGATAGAACCGGGGTGACGCTGGAAGTGAGAACCATGCGTCATAGGACCGCGGCGCTGACCCCAGCGCTTGATGCGACCCTGGAAGCCCTTACCCTTGGAGGTACCGATGACGTCGACCTTCTCGACATCAGCGAAATCAGCGACGGTGACGACCTCGCCGACCTTGTGCTCCTCGCCGTTCTCGACGCGGACCTCACGAAGGAAGCGGACAGGCTCGACGCCAGCCTTGGCGAAGTGACCAGCCATGGGCTTGTTCACGTTCTTGGCCTTGATGTCGCCGAAACCGATCTGGACGGCGTCATAGCCGTCGGTTGCCTGAGTTTTAACCTGCGAGACAGCGCAGGGGCCAGCCTGGATGACCGTGACGGGAACGACGTTATCGTTCTCGTCCCAAACCTGGGTCATGCCAATCTTGCGGCCGAGAATCATGCTGATCAAGATATGATCCCAACTCTCGCGTGGTCTTGGGACAATGCGTACACCACCGAGCGTACGCCCCTAGAGGACCACTACTTACACGACGTGCTCCCCAGCCTTGTATTTCGCCCGGACTACCTGACAACCCTATTAAGCAGGCATTTTGTCCAGCCAGAATACTCCCCTGGTTACACACAGCTGTTTAGTATACACGGCTGCGGGCGTATCCATCGAGATTCATATTTCACTCACATTGTTTACGCAGGTAAAGTGCGTGGCACGTTCCCAGTGTGCGGCGGAGGGGGCGGGCCTGAGACATATTAAGGTTGCTGCTCTACAGTCCTGCTCACGACGGAGAGCACATTAAGTGCTCTCCTGTTCGTGCGGAACTCGCGACAACCTTAATATGTCTCAGGCCCGCCCCCTCCGCCGCACATTGGGAACGCCACGTTGATGTCTGCTAAACCTTGCTCGCTCAGGCTAATGACTTTGTTGGGGGTCCACTATTTGCTGGAGGGTGAACTTGCATTGCATTGGCTCGCCCTCTACTTGTGGCTCCGCCTCATCAAAATCGAAAATCATGATGGCGCAGTTGGGGAGTTTTGTTGGGAGCTCGAAGCCCTCTGGGGCTGCGGCCTTGATGAATTGGCGGCTGGCGCTTCCGTGGCTTACTGCTAGGAGGGTTTCGATGCCCTCAGCGCCCATGAGATTGGTGAGGGTGCCTACCATGCGCTCCTGCAGGGCATGACTTCCTTCTCCTCCAAAGGGAACCAACTCCTCACCTGGATCCCAGACGTCGGTGGGTAGCGCGTCGTGGGGGCCTTCTTCGAAGGTGCCGTAGCTGCGTTCGATGATGCCTTCGCAGGGCTCGACTGCTGCATCCCGGCCGAGGAGTTCGGTTGCGACGAGACTTGCCGTGTCCATGGCTCGGCCTAAGGGCGAAGAGACCACTTTGTCGGGAACGACGTTGTGGGCTTTGAGCCACGCGGCTGCCATCCCGGCTTGCTGACGACCCAGGTCGGTCAGCGGTGAATCGCAGCGGCCCTGGACCAGCTTTTTGACGTTGAACTCCGTCTGACCGTGGCGGAGTAGATACAGCTTCTTCATGCTCTCCCCTTCTGCATAACCTGCTTTGCCGGCACAGCCTTACTCGTGGGTATGCCCTACGTAGTCTTCGTCGATCGTGATCTTGGCAATCGACTTGGGATATTCCGATTCGACCCGTTGTGTCAGCGCGTGCTTTAAGTCTTCGGCACTCATCTGCAGATCCGAGGGACGCACGCAGTCAAAGATCACGTTGGTGTGCGTGGGGCCCGGAACACAGCGTAGGTCGTGGATCGAGAGGCGGCTATCAATCTCTTGAGCCATAGCGTTGATGCGCAGACGCATGCTCGCCACCTTTGGATCGTCGGTCACGATGGGATCGTAATGGAGCGTGACGATCATGCCGTCTTCGACCCTAAACGACTGCTCGATGTTATCGAGCGTGTCGTGACTTTCCAGCGGGCTGGCCTCGGCTGCCATCTCGGCGTGAGCGCTTGCGAACTTCCTGCCCGGGCCGTAGTCGTGAACCATCAAATCGTGAACGCCCAAAACGCCGGGGTAGCTCATGATCTTGTCTCGAATGTGCTTGACCAGCTTTGGATCGGGTGCCTGGCCCAAAAGCGGGCTCACCGTATCCTGGATGAGCTCAAAGCCGCTCCAGCCAATATAGGCGCCAACGGCAAGGCCGACCCATGCGTCAAGATTGATGTGCGTCACCTGCGAAACAATTGCGCACGCCAGCACAGCACCCGTAGCTAGGACATCGTTCTTTGAGTCCTGAGCGGTCGCATGCAGCGTCTCGGACTCAATGCGATCGCCGAGCTTTTGGTTGAGGGCCGCCATCCAGAGCTTAACAATCATCGAAAGCACCAAGACTGCCACCAGGGCAAGCGAGAACTCGACAGGTTCGGGGTGGATGATGCGCTCAACCGAGGACTTCACCAGCTCAACGCCAATCAGCAGCACGAGCGCCGCCACGACCAGACCCGAGAGATACTCGTAGCGGCCATGTCCGTAAGGATGCTCGGGGTCGGCCGGCTTGCCCGCCAGCTTAAAGCCAAGCACGCTCACGATGTTCGAGCTGGCATCGGACAGGTTGTTCATGGCGTCCGCCACAATCGAAACCGATCCCGACAGCACGCCAATTGCACCCTTCGCAGCGCAAAGCGCAACATTGGCGAGAATACACACTATGCCCGTCAACGTTCCCACGCGCGCACGGTCGCCCTGCGCACGACGAACAATCCACTCGACCATCCTCATCAGTCCCCACGGTACTACCTATATATCTATTGCTCAAACGGATTGTAGTGTAGCCACTTTGTCCTCCAGATACAAAAAGGCCGCAGCCCACACGGGCCGCAGCCTTGGAATATGACAAAGGAATCGTCCTTTTGTCGCACAGATTTATGCGCTTGCTTCAGCAGCGCTCGCCACTGTTTCGAGCGAATCAGCTTCGTCTTCTGCCGCCTGCACCTTTGTCGGCACCACGCCAAAGCAGTAGCTCAGCGCCGCAGACACCGCAAATGCTGCGCCGCCGGCAGCGCAGCACCACAGCAGATTCGAGATGCCGCCCGTGGCAAAGCCAATGACCATAAGAACATTCGTCATACCGATAGTATAAGCCGTAACGTGGCCTACGGCCGCAACAAGGCCTCCGACGGCGCCGCCAACGGCCATGCACGTCAGACACCTGCCATATTTAAAGCCGCATCCGTACAGCGCTGGCTCGCTTACGCCGCCAAGAATACCCGAGATTGAATAGCCCAGCATGAGCGCCTTCTCGTCCTTATCCGCAACGCGGAGCGACGCGCCAAAGGGCATACCCCAAACGGCGAACGTCGCCATCGTCGCAGCGATCAGAATGCACGAATCCGTTCCCACACTCATAAACTGCGCATAGGCGAGCGATAGGACAACGTTGCTGACACCCGCGATCTTAAGAAACTCCCAACCCGCGGCAAGCCCCATAAGCGTGAGCAGCGACACGATGCCACCGGAATTGCCAAGCATAAACATAAGCTGTCCCAACAGCATGCCCAGATAGCTGCCCGCCGGCGCCGTAATACACAGCGAGACCGGAACCATGACGAGCATGGTTGCAAACGGAACAAACGAAAACGCCACGGCCTTAGGGATAACGCGCTGGAAGAAACACTCCACTCGCCATAGCACGGGTACCGAGATGAGAACCGGAATAACAGTCGTTGTGTAATCGTTGACCGGCGCGGGAAGCAGACCATACACGAAAGTCATAGATGCCCCCGTCGTCGATGCGGCATCGACGAGCTTAAGCAGATCGGGCGCAATCAATACGCCGCCCAGCATCATGCCCAGCTGCTCCGAGCAACCGAGCTGGCGGGCGGCCGCCCAACCAAGATAAATGGGCAAAAAGTAGTAGCCGGCGTTATAGAGCCAACTGTAGAACAGGCGATAGATTTCGGAATCGGCAGACCACAGGCCCAGCATGCCTTCGCCCATAATGACGGCGGCGGTGCGGAACAACGCCGCGCAAACAATAAACGGCAGCGCCGACATCATGCTTTTGGACAGATAGTCCACCACGGCCATGGCGTTTGATGAAACCGTCGTTGTAAACGAGGTGTTAGAAACTTGTGACATGGAACGCCTTTCCCAATGTGACATGCGGGCTGTCCCTTTGTCACATCGTGCGGTACTGACCGATTGCGCGGTACTTTTCGTAGCGGAGGTTTGTGAGGGTCGCGTCGTCGAGCTGCTCAAGCGTATCGAAGGCATCAAATGCCGAGGACATGACGACACCGGCGATCTCCTCATGCGACAGGCCCCTATCGTCAACAATGCCGTCGATGATGCCGAGCGCCAACAGATCGGGGGCCGTGAGCTTAAGCGCCTCAGCGGCCTCATTCGCGCGCTCGGTATCCTTCCACAGGATCGACGCACAGGCCTCGGGGCTCACGACCGAATAGGCCGAGCTCGAGAGCATCAGGATGCGGTCGGCCACGGACAGCGCCAGCGCGCCACCAGAGCCGCCCTCGCCTGTCACCACCGAGACAATCGGCGTCTTAAGGCCGCTCATCTCCATGAGATTCTGGGCAATCGCCTCGCCCTGGCCGCGCTCCTCGGCACCGATGCCGCAAAACGCGCCCGAAGTATCAACCAGGCACAGAACCGGCCGACCAAACTTTTCGGCCTGGTGCATCAGGCGACGTGCCTTGCGGTAGCCCTCGGGATGTGCCATACCAAAGTTGCGACGCATGCGCTCTTTGGTCGTGGTACCGCGCTCGATGGCGATGACCGTTACGGGGCGTCCGTCTTTCCAGCCAATGCCAGCCACCACAGCGGCGTCGTCGCCAAAGTAGCGGTCGCCGTGCAGCTCTACGAATCCGTCGAGACCCAACGAGATCATCTCGCCTGCCGTGGCGCGGTTCGCCGAGCGAGTCTGTTTGACGATTTCGAGCGCGCTTTTTGGTGCGGCCGAGCGCTTAAACAAGTGTCCCAGCTTTTTGTCGCGACGACCCGTATGCACGATCTCATGCGGTGCCCCCAGGCCGGGCGCGTGCCCTTCGTGCAGCGCCAGCAGCTCGCCTACCGTGAGCGCAATCTCACCACGCGGAACAACGGCATCGCAAAAGCCGTGCTCCAGCAAAAACTCGGAACGCTGGAATCCCTTGGGCAGACGCTTGTGCATGTTCTGCTCGATCACGCGCGGGCCGGCAAATGCCGTCAGGGCATCGGGCTCGGCCAGGATAATGTCGCCCTCCATGGCAAAGCTCGCGGTTACACCTCCGGTCGTGGGATCGGTGAGCACCGTGATATACAGGCCGCCCGCCTCGCTGTGGCGCCTAACCGCTGCAGAAATCTTGGCCATCTGCATGAGCGAGGTCACGCCCTCCTGCATGCGGGCGCCGCCCGATACGGTAAAGCCAACGACCGGCAGCCCCAACTCGGCCGCGCGCTCAAAGACACGACAGATCTTCTCGCCCACCACGGAGCCCATTGAGCCCATCATAAAGTTGGCATCCATAAAGAAGAGCGCGGTATCGCAGCCGCAGATTTTGCCCCTGCCGCACACAACGGCATCGCGCTCGCCCGAACGCTCGCTCACGCTCTTAAGCTTGTCGGCATAACCGGGAAACGAGAGGAAGTCCTTCGACGCCAGATTGGCATCCCATTCCTCAAAGGTACCCGCGTCGACCGTCATGCGCATGCGCGCGCGACCGCTCACGCGAAAGTGTTTGCCGCAACGAGGGCAGACCTCGAGGTTGTCGTGCAGGCGCGCCTCATCGATCACACGGCGGCACTCCGGGCATTTGACAAACACGTGGCGCGCGGGGAACTCGGCGCACGACTCGGTTATCGGCCCCTCAAGGACATTGACCGTCTTCGCTTTTCTATTCATCAGCATAGAGATGCCCCATCAGATCGGTGTGATACATGCCCGACAAAAACTCGTCGTTTGCCAGCACGTCGAGCTGAAGCTCGCTATTTTCGCTCACGCCCTCAATCACGAGCTCGCCCAGGGCCGAGCGCATCTTGCGAATGGCACCGTCACGCGTGGGCGCGCACACGATGAGCTTGCCGAGCATGGAGTCGTAGTACGGCGGAACTTTCGCTCCGGTAAACATGGCGGAATCCCAGCGCACGCGCGGACCACCCGGCACACGCAACGCGGTGACCGTTCCACATGACGGTAGAAAGTCCGGCGTTTCGGCATTGATGCGGCACTCCATGGCGTGGTTGCGGACCGGTACGTCCTCCTGCTCAAAGGGCAGAGGCTGGCCGGCAGCCACGCGCAGCTGCCACTTAACCAGGTCGGTATCGGTCACAAACTCCGTAACCGGATGCTCCACCTGCAAGCGCGTGTTCATTTCCATAAAGTAGAAATTGCCGTCATCTGAGTACAAAAACTCGATGGTGCCAGCGCCCTCATAGCCAACGGCACGAGCCAGGTCGCGCGCGGCCTTGTGCATGCGCGCGCGAATATCATCGCGTCCGTCGAGGCACGGCGCGGGGCTCTCCTCGATCAGCTTTTGGTTGCGGCGCTGCACCGAGCACTCGCGCTCGCCGAGCGAAAACACATGGCCCTGCTTATCGGCCATAATCTGTACCTCAACGTGATGCGCCGGCGCAACGAACTTCTCCATGTAGCACTCGCCGTCGCCAAAAACGGCCTCACCCTCGGCACGCGCCTCGATGAACGCCTTTGCCGCATCTTCCACGCGCTCGACCTTGCGAATACCGCGACCGCCGCCGCCCGCGCGCGCCTTAATAAGCACGGGGCAGCCGATGCGCTCGGCCTCGGCCGTTGCTTCCTCGGGGCTTTTGAGCAAATCGCAGCCCGGCACGATGGGCACGCCCGCAGCAGCGGCCGTTCGGCGTGCGGCGTCCTTGTCGCCCATGCTGTCGATCACCTCGGCCGAAGGACCGACAAACGCCAGACCGAACTTGTCGCAGTCGCGCACGAAGCTCGCCTTCTCGGAGAAAAAGCCATAGCCGGGATGAATTGCCTTAGCTCCCGACTTTACGGCACAGGTGAGCACGGCATCGTCGTTGAGGTAGCTCTCGGCAAGACGCGGGCCGCCGATGCAATACGCCTCGTCGGCAAGCTGCACGTGCAGCGCGTCCGCATCGGCCGTGGAATAAACGGCGACGGTCTTGATGCCCATATCGCGGCACGCGCGGATAACACGGACCGCGACTTCGCCGCGGTTGGCGATGAGCACTTTGTCGAACATGAAGCCTTCCTTAACTTTCGTGCACGAGTGCAAAAGACATATCGGCGCGGCAGCAAACCTCACCGTTGACGCTCGCAGTACCCGTCGCAAAGCGGAACGGCCCGCGCGCACGCGTGATGGAGCACACTAGATCCACCGTGTCGCCCGGGCGCACCGGACGCTTAAAGCGCACCTTGTCCAGACTCGTGTAGAACGGCGTCGCGCCGCGCGCCTCCTCATCGCCCATCAGCAGCACGCAGCAGTTCTGGGCGAGCATCTCGCACTGAATCACGCCGGGAACGACCGGGTTTCCCGGAAAATGTCCCTGCAAAAAGTACTCGTCGCCTGTAATCGTGATCTTGCCGTGGGCCTCGTCGCCCACCAGCTCGGCTTCGTCGAGCAAAAGCATCGGCTCGCGATGCGGTAACAGCCTCTTGAGCTCTTCTTTGTTCATGGATATCACCTATCCGATCCTCATGAGGCAGCTGCCAAACTCCACGAGGTCGCCGTCGGCCACGCAGATCTCGAGCACCTCACCGTCTGCCTCGGCCGACACCTCGTTGAGAACCTTCATGGCCTCGATGATGCAGAGGGTCTCGCCGGCCTTGACCTTGGAGCCCACGCGCACAAACGGCTCGTCGCCCGGCGCAGGGGCAGCATAGAAGACGCCCACCATGGGAGCAGTCACCTCGGTGCCCTTGGGCTCCGGCGCGGCGGCAGGTGTCTGCGTGGCGGGTTCCGGTGCGGCAGGCGCGACTGTGGGAGCTGCAACTTGAGCGGCCACGGCACCCGGCATAGGCATGGGCACGGCAACCGGCTGCGCCACACTCGCGCGCTCGAGTTCGACCGCGGTGCCATCGGGCTCCTCAACGCGTACGCGCGTGAGGCCGCGGTCCTCCATCACATCGGCTATCTCGGCAAGTCTTTTGGAATCCATGCTCTAGCTCCTCGTATATCTACGCAGCGCGATGGCGGCGTTGTGCCCGCCAAAGCCCAGGTTGGTCGAAAGCGCCCAGGTAAGGTCGGCGCGAACCGCGCGATTGGGCGTGTAATCAAGATCGCAGGCGGAATCGGGCGTGTGGTAGTTAATGGTCGGCGGCACCACGCCCTGCTCGAGTGCCATGGCGCAGGCCATGACCTCGATGGCCCCCGTGGCACCGATCATGTGCCCCGTCATCGACTTGGTCGACGAGACATGTGCGGCGCGCGCCGCGTCCTCGCCGAGCGCTCGCTTAATGCCCGCCGTCTCGGACGAATCATTAAGCTTGGTCGAGGTGCCGTGGGCATTGATGTAGAGGCCCTCGGAAGGCTTGACGTCGCCCTCGGCCACCGCCAGCGATATCGCGCGGGCAATGCCGGCGGCCTCGGGATCGGGACTCGTGATGTGATAAGCATCATCGGTGTTGCCGTAGCCCACGACCTCGGCATAAATGTGCGCACCGCGCGCCTGCGCATGTTCCATGCTCTCGAGTACCAGCACGCAAGCGCCCTCGCCCATCACAAAGCCGTCGCGGTCTGCATCGAACGGGCGGCAAGCCGTCGCAGGATCGGGGTTGGTGGTCAATGCGCGGCAGGACGTAAAGCCTGCAACGGCATCGGGGATAATGGCCGCCTCGGCGCCGCCCGCGAGGATCGCGTCGGCATAGCCGTGCTTGATGGCGCGGAACGCCTCGCCCACCGCATGGGCCGAGGTCGCGCAAGCAGTCACGACTGGCAGGGTCGGTCCCTTTGCCTTGTGGCGGATCGCGATATTGCCCGAAGCCATGTTGGGGATCATCATCGCAATCATATAGGGCGATGCGCGGCGAGGTCCACGATCGGCGATCGTGTGGACGTTGTCGACGAGCGTCGTCATGCCGCCCACGCCCGAGCCCACGTAGACGCCCAGGCGCTCACGATCGATGGCGCCTTCGACATCAAAGCCCGCATCGTGCATTGCCTCGTCCGAAGCCGCCATCGCAAACTGAACGCAGGGGTCCAGATGCTTGGCGTCACGCTTGCCAAAGTACTCGTTGCCGTCAAAGCCCTTGACTTCGGCCGCCACCTTGACGGTAAACGCATCGGTATCGAAGTGCGTGATCGGGCCGATGCCACAGGTCCCGGCGCACATGGCCGCCCAGGTGGCAAGCGCGGTGTTGCCGAGCGGCGATACGGCACCGATGCCGGTGATTGCAACTCTCTGTTCCATCATGGTCTCCTCATCCAAGCCGTTCTTCGGCCCTGGTTTCTACATCGCCATTCCGCCGTCGACGCGCACGACCTCGCCCGTAATGTAAGCAGCCGCATCGCTCGCTAAAAAGCGCACCACGCCGGCCACTTCCTCGGGACGTGCCATGCGCTTAAGGGGAATCTGTTCCTCGGTTGCCGTACGCACCTTCTCCGAGAGCTTTGCCGTCATATCTGTCTCGACAAACCCGGGGGCGACCGCGTTCGCTCGTACGCCACGAGGCGCAAGCTCGCGCGCCACCGCCTTGGTAAGCCCTATCACGCCCGCCTTGGAAGCAGCGTAGTTGGCTTGCCCGGCATTGCCCATCAGGCCCACGACCGAGCTCATGTTGACGACGCAACCGCCGCGCTGGCGCATAAAGGTCTTGGTGAGCGCGCGCGTCATATTGAATGTTCCCTTGAGATTGACATCGAGCACGCGATCGAATGCGTCATCGCCCATGCGCATGAGCAGGCCATCGCGGGTGATGCCGGCGTTGTTGACGAGCGCCCAAATGGAACCAAAGTCGTTGAGGACCGCTTCCACGCACGCGTTGACGGCAGCGGGATCGGCCACGTCGCATTGATATGCGCGTGCCGTGGCGCCAACCGCCTCACAGGCTTCGCACGTCTTGCGCGCCGCATCGACGCTGCCGGCATAGACGACGGCGATATCAAAGCCGTCCTCCGCCAGACCGACAGCGCAGGCGCGGCCGATACCCCGCGAGCCGCCCGTGACCAGTGCCACGCGACGTGAGTCGTTGCGCTCGAGCGCGCCGTTGTTCAAGTTGCCCATGTCATTCCTTTCGGGTTACAGCCCTGTGAACTATGCGAGCTCGTCGGCAATAGCTGCGACCTGCTCGGCCGTTTCGCACGAATACACGCGAACGTCGCCCAGCGTACGCTTGACCAGGCCCGACAGCGTTTTGCCAGGGCCGACCTCAATAAACGTGTCGATGCCCTGATTCTGCAGAGTATGCAGCGTGTCGACCCAACGAACGGCATGACTCACCTGATTGGCCAAGACATCCGATGCCGCTCGCGGGTCCGCCGGATAGGGCGCCGCCGTCATGTTTGCCATGACCGGAATCAGCAGCGGTGACGGCGCGTGGCCGGCTTGGATATACGTCGCCAGCCCCTCAGTCGCCTCGGCCATATAGGGGCTATGGAATGCGCCCGACACCGCGACTTTCATAGCGCGGCCGCCAGCCTCTTTTACTAGGACGTCGAGCTCCTGCAGCGCCTCGGGCGCTCCGGCAACAACCGTCTGCTGCGGACTGTTGTAGTTGACCGGCCAGCAGTCCTCGCCGGCCTGTTTTGCCAGGTTCTCGACTTGCGCCGCATCGAGCTTGATGACGGCGCGCATGCCGCCCGGATGGCGCTCGGCAGCCGCGGCCATCAGCGCCGCGCGCTCGCACACGAGCTCAAAGCCCGCTCGCGTATCGAACGCCCCCGCAAAGGTGAGCGCGGCGACCTCGCCAAGCGAAAAACCCGCACAGGCGGCAGGTACCACGCCGCGCTCACGCAGGGCGGCAGCCGCTGCCAGATCGTGAACGAACACGCACGGCTGCGTGTTCTCGGTCTGCGAGAGTTCCTCCTTGGAGGCGCTTCGGCACTGCTCACTGGTCCCCGGGCGCACCTCGTCGACAATGGCGAACACCTCGGCAGCCGCCGGCGATGTCTCGATCAGGTCGACGCCCATCGCGGGATGCTGGGCACCCTGACCGGCAAACAGAAACGCTACGCCACCCATGCGGACGCACCCTTCAGGACATGCTCGGCGCCATCGACCAGATCGTCGACGATTTCGCGTGCGCTCTGGCGTTCGTTGACCATGCCGGCAATCTGTCCGCACAAAAACGAACCCTCTTCGTAATTTCCGTCCTTTGCGGCTTTACGAAGCGCGCCCGTGCCCATGGCCCCGAGCTCCTCGGGGCTTGCGCCCGCCGCCTCGTTCTTGGCATACGCGTTGGTGAAGGGGCTCTTGAGGGCGCGAACCGGATGTCCCGTCGAGCGACCGGTCGCACGCGTCGACGTATCGCCTGCCTTGAGCACCAGCTCTTTGTACTGTTCGGATACGGTGCACTCGTTTGCGACCAGAAAGCGTGTTCCCACCTGGACGCCAGCAGCGCCGAGCATAAAGGCGGCCGCCACACCACGGCCATCGGCCACGCCGCCCGCCGCCACCACAGGGATATCGACCGCATCGACAACCTGCGGCACCAATGCCATCGTCGAGGTCTCGCCAATATGGCCGCCTGATTCGGTGCCCTCGGCAACCACGGCAGTGGCTCCGCGACGCGCCACGAGACGCGCCAGCGCCACAGATGCAACAACCGGGATGACCTTGATGCCCGCCTCGTTCCACGCCTTCATGTACTTGGTGGGATTGCCGGCACCCGTCACGACGACCGGCACCCGCTCGTCAATCACGACCCGCGCGACCTCGTCGGCAAACGGGCTCATGAGCATAACGTTGACGCCAAAGGGCTTATCCGTCCTGGCGCGCAGCTCGTGAATCTGGTCGCGCAGCCAGTTAGCGTCGGCGTTCATGGCCGCGATAATCCCTAAGCCGCCCGCCTCGGACACGGCAGATGCCAGCGAGGCGTCGGCAATCCAGGCCATACCGCCCTGGAACACGGGCTTTTCGATGCCGAGTAGATCGCAGAGAGGAGACTTGAGCATCACTACTTCTCCAATGCCGCCTCGACCGTATCGGCGAACTCGCCGACCGTCTTGGGGTTCTCCTCGGTATCGAGCTGGATGCCAAACTCATCCTCGACGGCGACGAGGATCTCGACGGTGCCCAGGCTGTCGAGACCAATCTCCTCGAGCGTGGACTCGGGCTTCATCTCGACGTCGTCAAGGCCAGCGGTCTCGCGGATAACGTCGCAAACGCGCTCGAAGGTCTTCTGATCTGCCATGGTAGTTCTCCTTTGGTTGTGCCCTAGGGCGTTTTTATTTCCTATGTGCGACTACTTCCAACGAAGCAGATAGCCACCTATATCCAGACCGGCGCCAAATCCAACCAAGGCGATGGTGTCGCCCGCATTCAGTGCGTCGGTGCGTGCCAGTCGGTCAAGCGCAAGAGGAATGCAGGCGCTCGAAATGTTGCCGGTCTCGCGCAGCGTTCGAACCACGCGCTCGCCTGGCACACCGAGGCGCTTGACCGCCTGACTCAGGATTCGTTCGTTAGCCTGATGGAATACAAAATGGTCGATGTCTTCGACCGAAATGCCCGCATCGCTCGCAAGCTTATGGACCGTGTCGCAAATCGCGTTGACGCCGAACTTGAACACGCGGCGGCCATTCATGGACAGCACGCTCTCGCTATCTGCGGAGGCCTTAAACGGCGAGGTGCCGACCAGACCGGGAACGCACAACGTCTCGACGTCGGGCGCCGTCGAAAGCTCAACGGCAAGGGGGCTGTCTCCCCCAGCCTCAATCACCGCGGCGCCTGCCCCATCGCCAAAGAGCACACAGGTGGCGCGGTCGGTCCAGTCGAGCGCGCGCGTCATCTGCTCGGCGGCAACGACAAGCACATGCTTGGCTCGTCCTCGGGCGATATAGCCCTCGGCAACATCGAGCGCAAATACGAAGCCGGCGCAGGCAGCCGAGACATCGAAGGCAGGGCACGTCGCGCCCAGTCGCTCAGCAACGGCACACGCCTCGGCGGGAACAAGGTGGTCACCCGTCGTCGTCGAGCAGACGATCAAATCCAGCTGGCTCGCGTCGATTCCGGACACCTGGAGTGCCCGCTCGCTCGCCGCTACGGCAAGGTCGTCAAGTGACTCGGTGGTGCATACATGGCGGCTCTTGATACCTGTGCGGGTAAAAATCCACTCATCCGAGGTATCGAGGAACTCGGACAGCTCGTCATTGGAAACACTGCGCTTAGGAAGCGCCGAGCCTGTTCCAAGAATCGTGAAACCCATCACTAACCTCCTTTGAGTTGTTGACGTGTTTACATCGACCAAGAGAGGATAGCGCATTTCAGTCGTTGTTAACGTGTTAACATTAAATTGTCCAAATGCGACAAAGGCTTCACATTGTGTCTCTCTCGACACCATTGCGTTATTCACTTATTCATTAAGGAGGTAGCAGCCGTTATGGATGCCAAATTAACGATAGTCGACGTAACCGGATCGACCAACGATGACCTGCTCGAAGCAGGAAAACAGGGAGCGCCGCACGGCACAGGACTTGCCGCCCGGGCTCAGACAGCAGGACGCGGCCGGCGCGGCCACAAGTGGGATTCAACCGCCGGCAACCTATTGCTTTCGATTGTCCTGCGTCCATGCGTTAATCCTGCGAAGTACTCTGGTCTTGCTGCCGTCAGCGGCCTAGCGGTGCTCGAGGCGCTCGAAAAACAGGGTCTTGCAAACGAGATTGGCCTCAAATGGCCCAACGACTTGGTCGCTCGAGGGCGCAAACTTGGCGGCATCTTAGTCGAGGCAGCACGCGATAACGAAGGCAAACCCTTCGCCGTCTGCGGCATTGGCGTCAATGTGAACTATGTGCCCTCGGAGGTTCCCGATGGCGGGCTGGCGGCAATCGGCCTCTCGGATCTCAACAAGAATGTTCCCACGGTCGATACGCTGCTCGATGCGGTCTACCATGCGGTCGTTGAGGGTGTAGACACTTGGGAGAAGTGCCTTAATACAATGGAGAGTAGCGTCGGCCCGCTTGCGCCCATCCTCGATGATTATGTCGCCCACCTCAATTGGATTGGGAACCACGTAATTGCCCGCTCCCCCGCTGGAGAAGAGCTGGCGCGAGGAATATTCAGAACGGTCGACGATTATGGTCGCGCGAACATCGAGACGGAGGGCGGGCTCCGCGCATTCCACTTCGAAGAAGCATCCTTGCGCCCTTTGAGCGCATAGGGTGCCAAAGCCATCCTCTCAGCAGCATTATTCGCCTCTTAAAACCTAAGCTCAAAACAAAAGGGCCCCGCTACCGTAACGGCAGCGGGGCCCTTTAAGCTATGAGCGATATCGCTTAGAGCTTGATGTCGATGTCGACGCCAGCGGGGAGGTCGAGACGCATGAGCGAATCAACGGTGCCCGAGGTGGGGTCGAGGATGTCG
The DNA here is from genome assembly GCF_003473055.1 of Collinsella sp. AM13-34. Taxonomy (NCBI): domain Bacteria; kingdom Bacillati; phylum Actinomycetota; class Coriobacteriia; order Coriobacteriales; family Coriobacteriaceae; genus Collinsella; species Collinsella sp. AM13-34. The sequence continues at coordinate 79,095 of NZ_QRLE01000008.1, forward strand.
ATGAGACGCTTGTGGGTGCGCATCTCGAACTGCTCACGGGAGTCCTTGTTCACGTGCGGCGAGCGGATAACCGTGTACAGGTTGCGCTCGGTGGGCAGGGGGACAGGACCGGAAACGCGAGCGCCGGTCTTCTGAGCGGTCTCGACGATGAGCTTCGCGGACTGATCGACGACCTCGTGATCATAGCCCTTGAGGCGAATGCGGATCTTCTGGGTAGCCAACTTAAACCTCCAAAGAGTGCGAGAGATGCTCTCGCGGATTACGTAACAGGGAGCTCGAACTTAGGCGTTCTTGCTCATGACCTCGTCCACGATGGACTTGGGCGCGGGCTCATAAGAGTCGAACTGCATCGTGTAGGATGCACGGCCCTGGGTCTGGGAGCGAAGGTCGGTAGCGTAACCGAACATCTCGCCCAGCGGCACCTTGGCACGGATGAGCTTGCTGTTCTTGCGATCCTCCATGCCCTCGATCTTGCCGCGGCGACCGGAGAGGTTGCCCATAACGTCGCCCATGTACTGCTCGGGGGTCTCGACCTCGACAGCCATGATCGGCTCGAGCAGCTGCGGATCGGACTTCTTGAGGGCGTCCTTGATAGCCATGGAACCGGCGATCTTAAAGGCGGCCTCGGAGGAGTCGACCTCGTGGTAAGAACCGTCGAACAGGGTGACCTTAACGTCGAGGACCGGGAAGCCGGCGATAACACCGGTGTTCAGGGCCTCCTGGATGCCCTTGTCGATGGACGGGATGTACTCCTTGGGCACGACGCCGCCGACGATAGCGTTGACGAACTCGTAGCCGAAGCCCTCCTCCATCTTCTCGAGCTTGATGACGGCGTGGCCGTACTGACCGCGACCACCGGACTGACGGACGAACTTGCCCTCAGCCTTCTCGACGTCGTGACCAGCGGTCTCGCGGTAGGCAACCTGGGGCTTACCAACGTTAGCGTCAACCTTGAACTCACGGAGCAGACGGTCGACGATGATCTCGAGGTGCAGCTCGCCCATGCCGGCGATGATGGTCTGGCCGGTCTCGTGGTTGGTGGACACCTGGAAGGTCGGGTCCTCCTCGGCGAGCTTGGTCAGAGCCAGGGACATCTTGTCCTGCTCGGCCTTGGTCTTGGGCTCAATGGCAACGTCGATAACGGGCTTAGCGAACTCGATCTTCTCGAGGACGATCTCCTTGCCCTCGGCGCACAGGGTGTCACCAGTGGTGGAGTTCTTGAAGCCGACGCAAGCGACGATGTCGCCGGCGGCAGCGTCGTCACGGTCGATACGCTCGGCGGCGTTCATCTCGAGAATGCGGCCGAGGCGCTCGCGCTGACCGTTGGAAGCGTTGACCACGTAGGAGCCGGACTCAGCGCGGCCGGAGTAAACGCGGACGTAGGTGAGCTTACCGACGAACGGGTCGGTCATGATCTTGAAGACCAGGCCGGAGAAGGGCTCGTCGAAGGAAGGATGACGCTGGATCTCCTCGCCGGTGTCCGGATCGGTACCGGTGACGGCCTCAACGTCGAGCGGGCTGGGCAGGTAGTCGACGACAGCGTCGAGCAGCTCCTGGACGCCCTTGTTCTTGTAGGCGGAGCCCACGAAGACGAGGTTGAGCTCGTTGGCCAGAACGCCCTTACGCAGAGCAGCCTTGAGCTCCTCGACGGTGAAGTCCTCCTCCATGAGGATCTTCTCCATGAGCTCGTCGTCAAAGCTGGCAGCAGCGTCGAGGAGCTCCTCGCGCTTGGTGGCAGCGATGTCGGCGAACTCAGCCGGGATCTCGTCCATCGGCTCGGGGTAGGTCATGCCCTTCTCGTCGGCCTTGAAGTCCCATGCGGTCATGGTGACCAGGTCGATGACGCCCCAGAAGTTGTCCTCGGCGCCCATCGGGACCTGAGCGGCCACGGCGTTAGCGTCGAGACGATCCTTCATGGTCTCGATAGCGTTGAAGAAGTCAGCGCCCACGCGGTCATACTTGTTGATGAAGGCGATGCGGGGAACGTTGAAGGTAGAAGCCTGACGCCAAACGGTCTCAGACTGAGGCTGAACGCCGGCAACGGCGTCGAAGACGGCGACAGCGCCATCGAGGACGCGCAGGCAGCGCTCGACCTCGGCGGTGAAGTCAACGTGGCCCGGGGTGTCGATGATCTGGATGCGGTAGTCCTTGCCGTCCTTGTTCCAGAAGCAGGTGGTAGCAGCGGAGGTAATGGTTACGCCGCGCTCCTGCTCCTGAACCATCCAGTCCATGGTGGCAGCGCCCTCATGGACCTCACCGATCTTGTGGGTCTTACCGGTGTAGTAAAGAATACGCTCGGTCGTGGTGGTCTTACCGGCATCGATGTGAGCCATGATGCCGATGTTACGGGTATCGGAAAGCTTGTACTTAGGCTTAGCCATGTTAGTTCCTTACCTTAACTTACCAACGATAGTGAGAGAACGCGCGGTTGGCCTCGGCCATCTTGAAGACGTCCTCACGCTTCTTGACGGAAGCGCCCAGGCCGTTGGAGGCGTCGAGGATCTCGTTGGCGAGACGCTCGGCCATGGTCTTCTCCTTGCGAGCGCGGGAGAAGTTGACGATCCAGCGGATACCCAGAGCGGTGGAACGACGGGAGTTGACCTCCATCGGGACCTGATAGGTAGCGCCACCGACACGCTTGGGCTTAACCTCGAGCGTGGGCTTGACGTTGTCCATAGCCTTCTTGAAGGTAGCGAGAGCGTCGCCACCCTCGGACTTCTCGGCAACGATCTCGAAAGCGGTGTAAACGATGCGCTCAGCGGTGGCCTTCTTGCCGTCAAGAAGGACCTTGTTGATGAGCTGAGTCACCAGGCGGTTGTTGTAAACGGCGTCAGGCTGAACCTCACGACGATTAGCTGCTGCACGACGCGGCATGTGAAATCTCCTTAAGTGTCTACCGTGCGGCGCTTAGGCGGCACACGGCGAAAGTATCAAAACGTTATCTGGCTTATTTAGCCTTGGGGCGCTTAGCACCGTACTTGGAACGGGCCTGCATACGGTTCTGGACCGGAGCAGCGTCGTAGGCGCCACGGATGACGTGATAACGGACACCAGGGAGGTCACGGACACGACCGCCGCGGACGAGCACGATGGAGTGCTCCTGCAGGTTGTGGCCCTCACCCGGGATGTAAGCAGTAACTTCGATGCCGTTGACAAGGCGAACACGGGCAACCTTACGAAGAGCCGAGTTCGGCTTCTTGGGGCTCGTGGTGAAGACGCGGGTGCACACGCCGCGCTTCTGGGAGTTGTGCTGCAGAGCAGCGTTCTTGGACTTCTTGGGCACGGAACGACGGCCCTGGCGAACCAGCTGGTTAATAGTAGGCAAAGCGTACTCCTTCTCGAATGATTCCAGCTTTCTGTAAAGTGCAACGGCTTGAATCGAGGGGTCAGCATCCCCCTACGAAACACGCAGTTCGATAGGATACGTGGCGTTAGCTGTGCCGTCAACAGACCACGCCGCCGGGCGTATCCCAAAATTGGCACATTTCCGCAAAGCCTACACAAAAGGAATCCCCTCCTGTGCGCGCTGGCGGATCCCCGGCCCGGGCGGCCCGCTGTTTAAGTTTGCTGCTCTACAGTCCTGCGCAAGACGGAAAGCACATTAAGTGCTTTCCTTTGCGTGCGGAACTCGCGACAAACTTAAACAGCGGGCCGCCCGGGCCGGGGATCCGACGTGCTCGTCGGGGCAACGTTCCCTACTAAAAAGGGGGCAAGTCTATACCTGCCAAAAAGGGACAGGTTTATTTTGGTCGGTTTTATCTGGGAAAACGCCGCTCTTCACGGTGATCCGCATCCATTTGCCACGTTCTTCAGAGAATCAGACAAATAGCGTTCAATCTAACCGTCCATATAACGCAAAATAGGCCGCTTTCCCTCTTGGGAAGCGGCCTAGACCTTACGAATAGACGATGGTAAAGGGTACTTTCGTTTCGGTCTCCCCCGTTGATGTGTACCTCGCGCCCTCGAGGGTTACCGAGACCACTTGATCGACATCAATCAACTTCGTTGGCACCCAAATGTTCTCTCCGCTATTGCGTGCCATCGAAACATAGAAATTGTACGCCCCTGCGTCGTCATCTTCGATAATCTGCTCCGATCCATCCTTGTAGCTGACGGTCAGTTTATGATCAACTGCTTCATAGCCCAGATCATCGATGTGCGTCTGGATGGAAAACGGGCTGATCTCGAGAGGCGAGTCGTCGGAGCGGAGCTCCTTTGTATCGACGTGCGCTCCGACGTTAAACTCTGGCGTCGATACCTCGATCACCTTCGCATCCTCACCTTTGCCCTCCGTCCAACTGATATTCCAGGTGACCGCATGTCGTAAATCTCGATCGCGATTCCAAGATGCAAAGTACATCGTGCCGTTAATGACCGTGTCGCTTGATGTGTCTTTATCAATGGTGCAGCGTGTATCAGCCCATTCCTCGCCGAAGTTCATGCTGGGTGTACTGACGCCCCCTTCTTCTTCACCATAGAGAACAAGTTCGCCAAGCTCTGCCGCCGGCTTGTAGTAGTTAACGCCATTCGGATTGGACAATGTAAACGTCACAGCACCGCAACCGTTCTCGTCGATTGCCATCTCATGAATGTCGAGCGTATAGCCGTTGCCCTCGACGGACAGATTGACCTTCTGGACTGCACCCTCCAGGCTTTGGGGCGCGATACCATCACCAAACTCTCTGGTGTAGGTATATTTCGTCCCCGACGAGCCGCCATTTGTCCAGGTAACGGACTCTCCGTTGCCATGGTTTCCCCAGGCAGAGGCAAAATAACTGGAATTGACAACAGCGTAGGCGACCCCTCCGGTCGCCAGCACTCCGGCAAGACATCCGATTACGGCAACATACAGAGGCTTCGCGTGACCCTTTCGGCGAAGCGGCTCGCCAGCAGCGGCATAAAGAACACGGTCAGCAAGATCGCTATCGGCTTGGACGGACTCGAAGGCCTGCTTGATCTGGTTGGATTTCACGGTCGCCCTCCTCTAGGATGAACTTGAGCTTCGATCTGCCGCGAGCTAAACGCGTTCGAACGGTCGCGGCTGGCACATGCAGTAACTCGGCAATTTCTGAAGTCGAGAAGCCCAGATAGTAATAGAGCACGATAGGAATACGGAATCGCTCCGGAAGTCGCATAACGTCTGACAGGACCGCCTTGGTCTCCTCCTGCGCCGTCGAAAGCGAATCGGCCAGATTCTCAATATCCTCCACGCGCCTCCACGGCTTTCGAAAGAGAGATTTACATTCATTGATCGTGACCCGGATAAGCCATCGACGAAGATGCTCCCAGTTTTCAAATTGCGCGTCGCTTTTGAGCAACTTAAGAAAGACGTCTTGAGCGACATCGTCGGCGTCAGCGCGATCACGCAGATACGTCAATGCGATCCGAAACACGACATCCCGGTGGTCTTCGACCGCCTGTCTAAAAGCTTGTTCTTCCATAATCACCTCCCGGTGACATTAATGGTTCTCGATGAGGCCCTCACCATAGATACGCTCTTGTCGGGCGAAATGTTTCAAATTCAAGCATGAAAAACCGACCAAAATAAACCTATCCCTTTTTGGCAAGGGATCAACGGAACGCAACAGGTTGAGCATACGCAAGCGAGCGGCCCCCAGAGCGTACAAGGTGGCATGAAAAAGGCAGAGCATTGACCTTTTGGTCATGCCCTGCCTTTTGAATGACAGATTGTAGCTCTGGGGGCCGCGCAGCGACGGAGGTCGCCGCCGTTCGTTAGAACGGCGGAACTAATTACTCCTCGTCGTTGTCCTTGGCCTCTTCGGCGTCGTCGGTGTCCACGAGCTGGTTGAGCAGCTCGTCGAGGGAAGCCATGTCCTCGTTGATGGCACCGTTGGCGGGAGCCTTCTTGTCGTCGATCGGGGCGCCCAGGAGCTCCTCGTCGGCGTCGGTGTGATGCGTCGGCGTGGCGGAGGTGCCCAGCAGGATGTCGTCCGGACCGTCGGGGCTAAAGACCATCTGCAGCAGCTGCGAGAGGTCTTCCTCATCGGCAACGTCGTCGTTGTTCTCGAGGATGTAGAGCAGGTCGTGGGCCTCCAGGCCGTCACGGAGCTCCTCGATCGCCTTGGCACCGATGCCATCGATGCGCAGCAGATCCTCCTCGGACTTGCCGACCAGGTCGCCGACCGTCTCGATGCCGACCTCGCTGAACTTGTTGGTCCAGCGCTGCGACACGCCCAGGTCGTCGAACAGGTACAGGCGAGCCTTCTCGGCGGAGATGGTATGGCCGTTGCGGGTGAACGAACCGTCAGCACCACCGAACTCATCGTAGCCGGCCCAGTCGAGCTGCTGCGGGAGCTGCTCGTCCAGGTCCTTGAGCTCCACAGGGGCCCACTCAGGCAGCGACTTGGCGTTGGGCGAAGCCGGGCCGTCGATGTCCACGTAGCCGTCGGCCGTGCGATACGTCAGCTTGGCGTTGGCATACGGTTTGAGGCCGGTACCAGCCGGGATCTTCTTACCGACGATGACGTTGGACTTAAGGTCGAGCAGGTGGTCGACCTTGCCCTCGATGGCAGCCTCGGTAAGGACGCCGGCGGTACGGATGAACGAAGCGCTCGACAGCCAGGAGTCGATGTTGGACGCGACCTTGAGCGTACCCAGGATGACGGGCTCGGCCACGGGAGCCTGACCGCCCAGACGGGCAACGCGCTCGACCTCGTCAGCGAACTCGTAGCGGTCGACGTACTGACCAAGCAGGTACTTGGAGTCGCCGGGGTTGGTGATCTGAACGCGACGCAGCATCTGACGTGCGAGCACCTCGATGTGCTTGTCGTTCAGGTCGACGCCCTGGCTGGTGTAAACGTCCTTGACGCTCTCGACGAAGGTGTGCATCGTCGACTCGATGTCGGTCAGCTTGCGCAGGTTGCGGAAGTTGACGAAGCCCTTGGTGATCTGGTCGCCAGCGCGAACCTCGCAGCCGTCCTCGATCTCGGGCATAAAGCGCACCGAAGCGGGGACGCGACGCTCGTCGAGGACACGGGTGTGATCCTCGGAGTCGGTGAGCGTCAACACGTACTCGGACTTCTCGGGCTTAATCGAGAGGTGGCCGGAGTACGGAGCCAGCTCGGCCTCGCGACCCAGAATCTTCTCGTTGACGTTGCCGACGATATCGAACATACGGCTGACCGTAGGCAGACCCTGCGTAATATCGTCGACGCCAGCGACGCCGCCGGAGTGAATGGTACGCATCGTAAGCTGCGTACCGGGCTCGCCGATGGACTGGGCGGCAATAATGCCGACGGCAGTACCGATGGCGACCGGACGACGGGTGGAAAGATCCCAGCCGTAGCACTTCTGGCACACGCCGTACTTGGAGCGGCAGGTGAGCAGTGCGCGAAGCTTGACCTTCTTAAGGCCGGCATCGACCATCTTCTGGATGTCAGCGACCTTCTCGATGTAGCCGTCCTGCTCAAAGAGCACGGTGCCATCGGGAGCCACGACGTCCTCGATGAAGCAACGGCCGACGAGGTCGGTGTTGAGGTCGGTGGTGCCGGGGATGATGAGGTTGTAGGTGACGCCCTCGTGCGTACCGCAGTCCTCCTCGCGGACGATGACGTCCTGGGCCACGTCGACCAGACGACGGGTCAGGTAACCAGAGTCCGAGGTGTGGGATGCGGTATCGACCAGGCCCTTACGGGCGCCGTAGGTCGAAATGAAGTACTCGAGCGGCAGCAGGCCCTCGCGGAAGTTCGCCTTAATGGGAAGGTCGATCGTCTCGCCGGACATGTCTGCCATCAGGCCACGCATGCCGCCGAGCTGACGCAGCTGGGTCTTAGAACCACGGGCGCCGGAGTCGGCCATCATGTAGAGCGGGTTCTCCTCGTCGAACAAGTCGAGCATGAGCGCTGCGACCTTGTCGGTACAAGCGGTCCACTCGTTAACGACTTCGATGTGGCGCTCCGTCTCGTTGATGAAGCCCTCCTCGAAGTACTTGTTGATCTGGTCGACGTTGGTCTGGGCGCGGTCGAGCAGCTCCTGCTTCTCGGCAGGGATGAGAGCGTCCCACACCGAGATGGTGAGGCCGGCGCGGGTAGCGTAGTGGAAGCCGGAGTACTTGATGGCGTCGAGGATCGGACCGACCTTGGCCTCGGGATAGCGATCGCAGCAGTCCGCAACCAGCTTGGCCACATCGCCCTTGACCATCTTGTAGTTCATGAACTCGTAGTCTTCGGGCAGGCACTGGCGGTTGAAGATGATGCGGCCGATGGAGGTCTCGAAGCGCGCGGTCTTGTTGCCGGTGACGTCGTAGTCGACGAACTCATTCTTGCCGTTCTTGACGCGGAAGATACGGGTGCCGTCCTCGTTGATGACATTGGCGTCGGCAGCGGACACGCGGACCTGAATCTTGGCCTGCATGTCGACCTCGGAGCGGCAGTCATAGGCGTGCAGCGCGTCGTCGAAGCTGGCGAACACGTGGTTCTCGCCCGGCAGACCGTCGCGGACCTGGGTGAGGTAGTACACACCGATGATCATGTCCTGTGAGGGGATGTTGACCGGCTTGCCGGATGCCGGCGAGCGCAGGTTGTTCGCAGAGAGCATAAGCACGCGAGCCTCGGCCTGAGCCTGGCTGGACAGCGGCACGTGGACAGACATCTGGTCGCCGTCGAAGTCGGCGTTGAAGGGCGAGCAGACCAGCGGGTGCAGGTGGATAGCCTTGCCCTCGACCAGCACCGGCTCAAAGGCCTGAATGGACAGACGGTGCAGGGTCGGTGCGCGGTTGAGCAGCACGACGCGGCCGTCGATGACCTCTTCGAGGATATCCCACACAAAGGTGGCACCGCGGTCGATAGCGCGCTTGGCACCCTTGATGTTCTCGACCTTGCCAAGCTCGACCAGGCGCTTCATGACGAAGGGCTTGAAGAGCTCCAGCGCCATGGTCTTGGGCAGACCGCACTGGTGCAGCAGCAGCTTGGGGTCGGTAACGATAACCGAACGGCCGGAGTAGTCGACACGCTTACCCAGCAGGTTCTGACGGAAACGGCCCTGCTTGCCCTTGAGGGCCTCGGCGAGCGACTTGAGCGGGCGACCGCCACGGCCAGAGACCGGGCGACCACGACGGCCGTTGTCGAACAGGGCGTCCACGGACTCCTGGAGCATGCGCTTCTCGTTGTTCACGATGATCGCAGGGGCGTCCAGGTCGAGCAGGCGCTTGAGTCGGTTGTTACGGTTGATCACGCGACGATACAGGTCGTTGAGGTCGGATGCGGCGAAGCGGCCGCCGTCGAGCTGGACCATCGGGCGCAGATCGGGCGGAATGACCGGGATGACGTCCAGGATCATGTTCGCGGGGCTGTTGCCACCCTTCAGGAAGGCGTCAACGACCTCAAGGCGCTTGACGGCCTTCTCGCGCTTCTGCTTCTGGGAATCCTCGTCGGCGATGATGGCCTTGAGCTTCTCGGCCTCGGAGGGGAGGTCGATGGCAGCGAGCAGGTCGCGGACGGCCTCGGCACCCATGCCACCCTTGAAGTACATGGAGTAGTAACGGGTCATCTCGCGGAACAGCGGCTCATCGGAGATGAGGTCGCGCTCGGTGAGCTTCATGAAGGCGTTGAAGGCGTCCGTGCGGAGCTGCTTCTCGTCCTTGCACTCTTCCTCGATGTCGACGATGCCAGAGGCGATCTCCTCGGGGGTCAGCGGCTCCTCGTCGGAGAACTCGTCAAAGTTCTCGGGGTCGCCCTGCTCCTTGAGGGACTCGATCTGGCGGGCGCACTCGGCATCGATCTCTTCCAGATCGGCGGCGAGCTCCTCGCGCAGGTCGTCAGCGTCGGCCTCGCGAGCCTCGTAGTCAACCTCGGTGATGATGTAGCTGGCAAAGTACAGAACCTTCTCGAGGTCCTTGGACTTGATGTCGAGCATACGGCTCATCGGGAAGCTCGTGGGGCTCTTGAAGTACCAGATGTGGGACACGGGAGCGGCGAGCTCGATGTGGCCCATGCGGTCGCGACGCACCTTGGCCGAGGTGACCTCGACGCCGCAGCGCTCGCAGACGATGCCCTTAAAGCGGATGCCCTTGTACTTGCCGCAGGAGCACTCCCAGTCCTTGGCGGGACCGAAGATCTTCTCGCAGAACAGGCCGTCCTTCTCGGGCTTGAGGGTACGGTAATTGATGGTCTCCGGCTTCTTGACCTCACCGTGCGACCAGGAACGGATCTGGTCGGCGGAGGCAAGGGAGATCTTTACCGAGTCAAAATCAGTAGCTTCGAAATCTGCCACAGTCAACTACTCCTTATCAGTGGTCGTGGCGGCGACAGCCTCGGGTGCCTCGGCGGTCTCGGCATCCTCGGCCTCGACGTCGGTGTCAACGCCGGCGAGCGCAGCCAGGTCGTCGAGAGCAGAGGTCTCCTCGGCGGTCACAGGGGCGGAGGCGTCCTCGTCGGCATCGTGCATGGGCTCGATGTCCAGCGCGAGGGAGCGGATCTCCTTGACGAGAACCTTGAAGGACTCGGGGATACCCGGGACAGGAACGTTCTCGCCCTTGACGATGGACTCGTAGGTCTTGACGCGGCCCACGGTATCGTCGGACTTGACGGTCAGGATCTCCTGCAGGACGTTGGAAGCGCCGTAAGCGTACAGTGCCCAAACTTCCATCTCGCCGAAGCGCTGGCCGCCGAACTGGGCCTTGCCGCCCAGAGGCTGCTGGGTAACCAGGCTGTAAGGGCCGGTCGAACGGGCGTGGATCTTGTCGTCGACCATGTGGCCGAGCTTGAGGATGTAGGACGTACCCACGGTAATGGGCTCGCGGAACTCCTCGCCGGTGCGGCCGTCGAACAGACGGGTCTTGCCGCGCTCGTCAAGCTGGGTGACGAACTCGGGACGCATGTGATCGCCAAAGGCAGCGGTGGCCTTGTTGAGCATGTTCTTGTTGGCACGACGGATGACCTCGGCGATCTCGTCCTCCTTGGCGCCGTCGAAGACAGGCGTGGCGGTGAAGAACGGACCGGGGACATACTTGTCGGAGTCGGCCTGCTCGGTATCCCAACCGCAGGCAGCAGCCCAGCCAAGGTGGCACTCGAGCAGCTGGCCGACGTTCATACGCGAAGGAACGCCCAGCGGGTTGAGGATAACGTCGATCGGGGTACCGTCAGCCATGTAGGGCATGTCCTCGACCGGCAGAACGTTACAGATAACACCCTTGTTGCCGTGGCGGCCGGCGATCTTATCGCCCTGCTGGATCTTACGACGCTGGGCGACGTAGACGCGCACCTGCTCGTTGACGCCGGGGGCCAGGTCGTCGCCGTTCTCGCGGCTAAAGCGGACGACATCGATAACGCGGCCGTAAGCGCCGTGAGGCATCTTAAGGGAGGTATCGCGGACGTCGTGGGCCTTGGCACCGAAGATGGCGCGCAGCAGGCGCTCCTCGGCGGTCAGAGCGCTCTCGCCCTTAGGCGTGACCTTGCCGACCAGGATGTCGCCAGGGCCGACCTCGGCGCCGATGCGGATGATGCCGTCCTCGTCGAGGTTGGCAAGCATGTCCTCGGAGAGGTTCGGGATCTCGCGGGTGATCTCCTCGGGGCCGAGCTTGGTGTCGCGGGAGTCGATCTCGTGACGGGTAATGTTGATGGTCGTCAGCAGGTCCTCGGCCACCAGGCGCTCGGACACGACGATACCGTCCTCGTAGTTAAAGCCTTCCCACGGCATGTAGGCCACGGTGAGGTTCTGGCCCAGTGCGAGCTCGCCGTGATCGGTCGAAGGACCGTCGGCCAGGGGCTCGCCCTGCTCAACGGTGTCACCGACGCGCACGAGCGGACGGTGGTTGATGCAGGTGGACTGGTTGGAGCGCTGGTACTTGGCCAGGTGATACTCGTCCATGCCGCCGGCATGCTTGACGATGATCTTGGCGGCGTCGGCAAAGATGACCTCGCCGGCGTTCTTGGCCAGGGTGACCTCGCCGGAGTCCAGAGCGGCGCGACGCTCCATGCCGGTACCGACATAGGGAGCGGCGGGGTGAACCAGCGGCACGGCCTGACGCTGCATGTTGGCGCCCATCAGCGTACGCTTGGCGTCGTCGTGCTCAAGGAACGGGATCAGCGTGGCTGCGACGGAGAGCATCTGACGCGGCGAGACGTCCATGTAGTCGACGTCCTCGACGGGCACGTCGGCGGGAGCGCCGAAGGAACCGTCGAAGTCGCGGGTACGGGCGATCACGGTGTGCGGGCGGACGATCTTGCCCTCGGCATCGGTCGTGATGAACTCGTTGGTCTTGGGATCGAGCGGCGTGTTGGCCGGCGCGATGACGTGCTTCTCTTCCTCGTCAGCGGTCATCCAGTCGATCTGATCGGTGGCAACGCCGTTCTCGACGCGACGGAACGGGGCCTCGATGAAGCCGTACTCGTTGACGCGGGCGTAGAGGGCGAGCGAGCCGATCAGGCCGATGTTGGGGCCTTCGGGGGTCTCGATCGGGCACATGCGGCTGTAGTGCGAATTGTGAACGTCGCGGACGGCCGTCGGCACGTTGGTGCGGCGGCTGGAGCCGGACTTGTGGCCGGCAAGACCACCAGGGCCGAGTGCGGACAGACGGCGCTTATGGGTCAGACCGGTCAGGGGGTTCGCCTGGTCCATGAACTGCGAGAGCTGCGAGGAACCGAAGAACTCCTTGATGGAGGCCACGATCGGGCGGATGTTGATGAGCGACTGCGGGGTGATCTCGTCGATGTCCTGGGAGCTCATGCGCTCACGGACGACGCGCTCCATACGGCTCATACCGATACGGAACTGGTTGGCGACGAGCTCGCCGACGGTACGGATGCGGCGGTTGCCGAAGTGGTCGATGTCGTCGACCTTGAAACCCTGCTCGCCGGCAGCGAGGGACAGCAGGTAGCGCAGCGTCGCAACGATATCCTCGTCGGTGAGCACCGTGACCTCTTCCTCGGTGGTGAGGTTGAGCTTCTTGTTGACCTTGTAACGACCGACGCGGGCCAGATCGTAGCGCTGCGGGTTAAAGAGCAGGCCCTCGAGCAGGCTGCGGGAAGCGTCCACGGTGGGAGGCTCGCCCGGGCGCAGGCGACGGTAGATCTCGATGAGGGCGTCCTCGCGGGTGAGGGCGGTGTCGCGCTCCAGGGTGCGCTTGATCACATCGGAGTTGCCGAGCAGCTCGATGATGTCGTCGTTGGTGACGGCAATGCCAAGGGCGCGCAGGAACATCGTGGCGCTCTGCTTGCGCTTACGGTCGATGGAGACCATGAGCTGGTCGCGCTTGTCGACCTCAAACTCGAGCCAGGCACCGCGGGACGGGATAATCTGGGCCTTGTAGATCTGCTTGCCCGAATCCATCTCGGAGCTGTAGTACACGCCCGGGGAGCGGACGAGCTGCGAGACGACGATACGCTCGGTACCGTTGATGATGAAGGTGCCCTGATCGGTCATCATGGGGAAGTCGCCCATGATGACAAGCTGCTCCTTGATCTCGCCGGTCTCCTTGTTGGTGAGACGAACGTCGGTCAGAAGCGGAGCCTGATAGGTCATATCCTTCTCGCGGCACTCCTCGACGGTGTGCGCGGGGTCGCCGAACTGATGCTCGCCGAAGGTAACCTCGAGAACATGGTTCTGGCTCTGGATGGGGCTGGATTCCTTGAACGCCTCACGAAGGCCCTCGTCCTTAAAACGCTCAAAGGATTCCCTTTGAACAGAGATAAGGTTGGGGAGCTCCATGGCCTCCGGGATTTTCCCGAAGCTGACGCGCTTGCGCTCAGTGGCAGTGTATGCGTAGGTCACCAGGTTTTTCCTCCTTCACGGAAATGCTCGGTGGGTTGGCGAGGCATAGCTTCGCCAGTTATCGCAACCTAATAGTTTATCAGGTACCGACCGTTGGGCAAGAAAAGCCTTGACGCGATTGAGTTTTTGGAGTAGCAAAGATTTTCGACAGAAAACACGCAGGTAGATATATGTGTATCGAACATCTGTTCATATATTTTCTGTGAACGAGCCTGCTGGTGCGGGCCTCTGAGCGGCAGAATGGCGGCGAGGGTTGGCCGGACGGAAATTACATCCCGTTTTGAGGCCTCAAACTGGGGCGCAGTTTCCGATTGAGCCCTGTTCGGGAAAGCGTGTCCCGTTCTGAGCCGACATTCCGGGTCGTAGTTTCCGCTAGATGCCCCAACCGGAAAGCGCATCCCAGAATTCGACCAAATTGTGGGTCGCACTTTCCGGGGCTAAGCTGTAGCTCGCATAAAAAACGGGTGCAGACCGAAGTCCGCACCCGTAAATGTCGATGACCGAAGGCTTACTTGCGCATCAAACCGCCGCGCTCGTCGATGGCGTCCCAGAAGGCGCTGGCAAAGCGAGGATCGCTTGCGGCCATGAGGGCGTTGGTGGCCATCCAGCCAGACGGGGTACCGGTGTCGTAGCCCGAGAGCGGGTCGATGACGACAGCGTACATGGCCTCGCGGTCGAGCGAGCGGGCCATGGCGTCGGTAAGCTGGATCTCGCCGCCCTTACCGGCCTGCTGGTCGGCGAGCAGGTCCATGACCAGCGGGCTCAGCAGGTAACGGCCGACGATGTACAGGTTGGACGGAGCCGCCTCGGGAGCAGGCTTCTCGACCAGACCGCCGATGCGCCAAACGGCACCGGGCTCGTCATCGGCAGCATTCTCGAAGCCCTCGAGAGAGCCCACGCGATCACCGGCGATGACGCCATAGCGGCTGACTTCCTCGGGAGCGCACGCGGCAACGGCGATAACCGAAGCGCCACCGTGCTCCTTGGAAACGGCGAGCATCTTGTCGCAGATGTCGCGATTAGGCACAACGTAGTCGCCCAGAAGAACCAGGAAGTTCTCCCCTGCCACGGCGTCGGCAGCAGAGCGGATAGCATGGCCGAGGCCCTTGGGCTCGTACTGATAACGGAAGTCGACCGGCATACCGCCAGCGTGGGCGACGGCATCGGCATAGGCGTTCTTGCCGCGCTCGCGCAGCAGGTTCTCGAGCGAGCGATCGGGCTGGAAGTAGCTCAGCAGCTCGGGCTTACCGGGAGAAGTAACGATGATGGCATCGTCGACCTCCTCGGGCTCGAGCGCCTCCTCGACGACGTACTGAATGACGGGCTTGTCGAGCACCGGCAGCATCTCTTTGGGCGTGCACTTGGTGCCAGGCAGAAAACGCGTGCCAAGACCGGCGGCGGGGATGATTGCCTTCATGTTATTCAAAGATCCTTTCGCAGGCGCAAAAGCGCCCCGTGCGTGCGGCGCACAGCCGCAGACCAAATTGCGATACCCAAGCATCTTACCGCTGGAACTATATGTCGCTACAAGGCAGAGACAATTCTTCAGCAGGTCAACGCAAATTATTGCTCGAATGGTGCAATTTTATTGCCCAACGGCAGGGCACCCGTTGCGACGCAAATCACAGAACATGGCAGTTTGAGCAACCGATGTCGAGGAACCGAAAAACAAAAAAGACGGGGCTCGCAATGCGAACCCCGTCTGCAAAGAAATCTGGCGAGAAAGCCTGATTACTTGAGGGTGACAGCAGCGCCAGCAGCCTCGAGCTTCTCCTTGGCAGCCTCGGCGTCCTCCTTCTTGGCACCCTCGAGAACAGCCTTGGGAGCGCCCTCGACGACCTCCTTGGCCTCCTTCAGGCCAAGGTTGGTGAGCTCACGGACGGCCTTGATGACCTGGATCTTGTTGTCGCCGAAGCCCTCGAGCACGACGTCAAACTCGGTCTTCTCCTCGGCCTCAGCAGCGCCAGCAGCGGGAGCGGCGACAACAGCGGCAGGAGCAGCGGCGGAAACGCCGAAGGTGTCCTCGATAGCCTTGACGAGCTCGGAAGCCTCGAGAAGGGTCATTTCCTTAAGAGCATCGATGATCTCATCGGTGGTAAGCTTAGCCATTTCTAAGTCCTTTCGGTTTCCGTGTCTGTGCACGGAGATCAGTTAAAACACAGCGCGAATGCGCCTGGGGTGCGGCGTTGCCGCCGCGGGTGAAAACAGCGACTAGGCTGCCTTCTGCTCGGAGACCTGCTGGATCGAACGAGCGAGACCAGAGGAAACGCCGTTGACGCAGACAGCGATGTCGCGAGCGAAACCGGAGATGAGACCGGCGATCTGGCCGAGAAGCTGATCCTTGGTGGGCAGCTCGGCGATAGCCTTAACATCATCAGCGGAAACGGCCTTGCCGTCGGAGATACCGCCCTTGATCTCAAGGACGCCCTTGGACTTAGCGGAGAAGTCCTTAAGGGCCTTAGCGGCCTCGACCGGCTCGGTCTCGTAGAACACATAAGCGACGGGGCCGGCGAGGATCTCGTCGAGCTCGGGCTGCTCCTGGTTCTTGAGAGCGATCTTGACCAGGTTGTTCTTGTAGACCTTCATCTCGGCGCCGCACTCGCGAAGCTGATGACGCAGCTCCTGAGCCTGCTTAACCGTCAGACCGTTGTAGTTGACGACGAACAGACCGGCGTTCTCGGCGATACGGGACTCGATCTCTGCAACCTTGTCGATTTTGTACTGCTGGGGCATGAATTACACCTCCTCGAATTCTTTCCGGGCACGGTCCGCCACAAGGACGTGACGGGGGCATGTCCAAAAAGAAAGCCCCCGCGCTGCATGAGCGACGGGGGCGAGAAGACATATCTACTCGACCACCTCGGCTGGCGGGATATCCCATTAAGCTCGCGGGCAAATGCCCGTTTGCGCCGGCTGTCTCTGGCAGCGGATTCGTGCGTGAACCGAAAGTATTATGGCGGGGACCCCGGCGTCGGTCAACGGACACGAGGATTTGTACACAAACCCTGCATACGCTCCGACCGGGAGGGGCAGGGCGAGTTTTCCGCTCGGTCAAGTCCTGGGCTCGCACGAAGGCCACATTAAGTGGCCTTCGGCTCGTGCGGAATCTACGGAAAACTCGCCCTGCCCCTCCCGGTCGGAGCTACGTTGCCTTTGCTGCGAATCCTCGTGTCCGTTGACCGGCGCGCCCCACACATAATGACTGGGTCGGTGGGCTGATGTGTTGCATCCCTGAGGACTACAAAGTCGAAATGAAGGTGGACAGGCGGTGGAGGCCTTCGTCCAAATCTTGGTCGGAGACGCAGTAGCTGAGGCGGATGTGGCCTTCGGTGCCGAAACAGTCGCCCGGGACTAGGGCTACGTTGGCCTCTTTGATGGCCTTGATGCAGAAGGCTTCGCTTGTTAGGCCGAATTGTTTGATGCTCGGGAAAGCGTAGAAGGCTCCTGCGGGCTCTACTGCGTCGAGGCTCATGGCGTCCAAGGCCGCGAGCACGCGTTTGCGGCGGGCTCGGTAGACTTTGAGCATGGGGGTTGGGTCGACGGTGAGGGCTCGGACTGCGGCGTCCATTTCGAAGGAGACGGCACTCGATACTAAGTATTGGTGAGCCTTGGCAATCTCGGCGATGACGGGGGCTGCGGCTGCGAGCCAACCCAGGCGCCAGCCGGTCATGGCCCAGGGCTTGGAGAAGCTCTCGATGATCACCGTCTGCTCGCGCAGCTCCGGATGTCGCCGGGCAAAGCGCTCGTAGCCATCCACGTAGACGAGGCGGTTGTACACGTCGTCGCAGACTACGTAGATGCCCGCCTGCTCCGCTACGCGCGCCACGGCGTCGAGCGATGCCGCGTTGAGAATGCAGCCCGTGGGATTGTTGGGCGAGCAGATAACGATGGCCTTGGTCGCCGGGGTCACACAGGCGCGAAGCGCTTCCTCGTCAATCTGAAATTGCGCAGGCTCCGTATCCAAAAAGACCGCTTTGGCGTGATTGGCTACGACGATGCTCTCGTACAGGCCAAAGGCCGGCGTGGGGATAATAACCTCGTCGCCGGGGTTGAGCATAGCCATGAATGTTGCCGACAGGGCCTCGGTCGCGCCGTCGGTCAGGATGACCTCGTCGGCCGAAAACGTAAGGCCCGCGTCCCCCATGTAAGCAGACAGTGCCTCGCGCAGGACAGGGCGACCGTTGTTGGGCGGATAGTGCGTGTCGCCGCGGCCCAGCGCGGCGGTCACCTCGGCGCTAATCACATCGGGCGTGGGAAAATCAGGCTCGCCGAGCGCAAGCGCGATGCATCCCGGATGCTGAGCGGCGAGCGCGTTGATTCGGCGGATGCCGGAAGGCTTGAGCGTGGCAAGCGAGGTATTCATGGGCAGGCGCATGGCGTTCCTTTCGTAAGGGTTGCACTAGGATAGCGCGGCGAGGCGCTGCCAGACGGTGTAACCTAAACGGAAACCAACCGGAAAGGAGGCGACATGGAGACGACCGCGCGCGGCGATAAGCCCAAGACGTTGCAAACCATTGCGTATATCAGCATTCCCGAGAGCGCCGATCTTGAGTTTTTGCTCTGGGACCTGCAGGATGCCATCGCCGCCTATGCACAGCTTTCCGGCACTGTACTCCCCCGACCGGTCGACTTGAAGGCGGATGATGACGATGCTGCCGCCGATGGCCTCGTGCTCGCCGTTGATGATGCATTTGATGACGGGGCGATGATCACTGTCGAGCAGATGCTCGATCGCCTTGGGAATGCAGAGACACGCGTCTATGTCGTCGTGCAGGTTGCCCACAGAAGCACCGAGGGGGCGCACATGCCCGTCAAGCGCCTGCGGGAAGCTTGCGAGCTCCGTAAACTAACGTGGTGTGGCGGCGTTGCCATCTGCGCCGGCAGCGGCATCGCAGCGCTTCGCCACTCCCCGCGCATGGGCCTCTTGCGCCGACCGTTTTCCGAAGCCATGGACAAGCTCGTGGGTGCGGTGCGTATGGGTTGCTCGGTTGAGCATGCGCAGCGACTCGGCGGCGGCAGTGCCGAGGACATCGACACCAATGGCATGGTTTGCGCCGAGCCAGCCGTGCCCGCGCCGATCTGGCGAGGCGTTCTGAAACACCTCGGCGCCCGCACTCAATCAATAATCTAAATTAATAAGCTGCCCAGTCAACGGCTTCACTCCAACGCTCGACAAGCCGCTCCAAACGCCACGCCGCGTTGGCAGGACTCGTCGACGGCAGCACGATGGCAGGTAGCCCCGTCCGCTCTTGTAGATAGCGTTTGTAGAGCCGCCCGGCCGCGCCGCCGTTGCAGATAACGACCTCAATCGGCGTGACATCGGTAATGCGCTCGATATGTGCCGGCACAACGTTGCGAATGCTCGCGTCGCTCGAGCCCTTAATGTCGCAACTCTCGATCACATCCCACAGGGCCACGCCGCCGTTCAGCAGCATGGATCGCTTGGCAGCAATGGAGGCATCGAGCGTCGCGGGCTCACCGCTTGCCAAAGGATCGCCCTCGTTGGGTGGCACGAGCACACCGAGGCACGCGGCCATCACGCGCCAAAAGCGATTCTGGGGATTGCCGTAATAAAAGGCATTGGTACGCGAAAGCACTGAGGGAAACGACCCCAGCACCAAAACGCGCGAGTGCTGGTCGAACACGGGTTCAAACCCATGCTCAATATGTTGATAGCCCTCGTCGGACGCAGCCATGGCCTAGGCCCTCAACAGATAGCGTACCTCGTAGGGCGCAAGCTCAAGCGTGCCCGCAAGCTCAACCGCAGGTGCACCGTCGGTAAGCAGGTCGACAAAAGACCCATTGAGCTCGCCGGCGCCAAAGGTGTAAGGCTCGTCCACGGCATTCACCGCCACGAGTACCGTCGCGCCGTCGCAGGCGCGCTCGAACAGCAGCTGCTTGTTCTGGATCACCACGTTGCGATAGGCACCGTAGTTGAGGGCACGGGCCGCCGCGTCGTCGGCCGAGCGAAGGTGCGTGAGCTGCGTGACGAACGCCGTCAGCTCGTTGGGCGCAGGCTCATCGAGCGCAGGTCGCAGCGCCCAGTCACCATCGGGGCCGCCCTTTTCGCCGGCAATCCCCCACTCGCTGCCATAGTAGACGCATGGGATGCCCGGCATGCCAAAGAGCATGCCGTAGGCGGGGCGCAGGCAGGACTTGTCCGTCAGGATACTCGCCAGGCGTGGCACGTCATGGTTGTCGACAAACGACAGCAGATGCTTGCCGCGATAAATGCACCACGGGTCACCACCAAACTGGCGATGCAGCGAGTGGGCAATCTCGAACATGTTGACCGAGTTAAAGCTGGAGTACAGACCCTTGTAGCACTCATAGTTGGTGCAGGAGTCGAGCATCTCGTCGTTGACGATCTGGTTGTAGTCGCCGTGAAGCGTCTCGCCGATCAGCACAAAGTCGGGCTTAAGCTCACGGGTAAAGGCGTGCAGGCGGCGCATAAAGTCGCGGTCGAGCATATAGGCAACGTCCAGGCGCAGGCCGTCGACGCCAAAGACCTCGGCCCAACGACGCACGGACTCGAGCAGGTAATCGACCACGGCGGGGTTTTGCAGGTTGAGCTTCACAAGCTCAAAATGGCCCTCCCAGCCCTCGTACCAAAAGCCGTCGCCATAGCAGGAGTCACCGTCAAAGCTGATGTGGAACCAATCCTTGTAGGGCGAGTCCCACTTGCGCTCCTGCACATCGCGAAATGCCCAAAAGCCGCGACCGACGTGGTTGAAGACGGCATCGAGCACCACGCGGATGCCGTGGGCGTGCAGCGTCTCGCACACGGCGGCAAAATCGGCGTCGCCACCTAGGCGGCGGTCGATGTGGCGCAGGCTGCGCGTGTCGTAGCCATGGCTGTCGGATTCGAGCGGCGGATTGATGAGCACGGCGCCGATGCCGAGCTCTTGCAGGTAGTCGGCCCATTGGGCGATTTTCATAATGGGAGCATCGGGGTTGGGCGCGGCGTTGGCAGCCTGGGAAAGTTCATCCTCGGCAACGGGCGCGGCATTCTCGCGCGGAGCCCCACAAAAGCCCAGCGGATAGATTTGATAGAACGTCGTCTCGTATGCCCACATAGCAACCTCCCGGTAAGCTCAACACAACGACATCCATTGTATGCCCAGCTTGTATCCTCTCCCCCAAAATAAGTTGCGATGGAATAGTTCCTGTTTGAGCCTTCAGAGGCCTTAAACAGGAACTATTCCACCGCAACTGATGAGGGAACATGATTAGGCGACAGGCTTTGCGCGGCGTATGGCTGGGAACAGTACGGTGATGGCGAGGATGACGCCCACGACAGCGATCGTGCCGCCTGCGTAGCCGATCCAGGCGATGCCGGGGCCCGACACCACGGCGCCGCCGATCGCCGTACCGGTGCCGATCCCCAGGTTGAACAGGCCCGAGAAGATCGACATGGCGACGGCCGACGAATCCGCCGGCGTGTACTTGATGAGCTCGGCCTGGAACGCCACGTTAAAGGCCGTGGAGCAGCAGCCCCATAGCGCGCAAACAGCGAGAACGGCGACGAGCGACGGTGCAACCGGACCCATGAGCAGCAGAGCCACCGGCACGCCGGAGAGCGTAATCGCGAGAAACGGGAACCGGTGCCCATCGAACAGGCGGCCAAACAGCCAGCTTCCGAGCAGACCAGAGCAACCGAACGCCGTCAGCGTCATAGTGATGGCGCCCGCGTCGACGTGCGCGACCTGTGCCAGGAACGGCTCGATATAGCTGTAACCCGCATAATAGCCGGTCGCCATAAAGACCGTGACCGCATAAAGCGCGATGAGGAACGGGTTCTTGAGCAGCTCGGGCAGCTGTTTGAGCGTAAAGCGCTCGCCCACCGGCATGGCCGGGAACACCGCGGCCTGGTAGACGACCGCGATAGCTGAGAGGGCCCCGACCACGGCGAATGTCATGCGCCAGCCCACGGCCAGGCCAATGGCGCGACCGAGGGGCAGACCAAAGATCTGCGCGATGGACGAGCCCGTGGCGATCATGCTGATGGCGAGCGCCCCGTGACGGGTGTCGACCAGGCGCGAGGCCATAATCGAGGCGACTGACCAGAACACGGCGTGCGCGCAGGCGACCACCAGGCGCGCGCAGACCAGGATGGGATATGTCGGTGCCATAGCGGACAGGAACTGGCCCAAGGAGAACACGGCGAGCACGCCGAGCAGCATGCGCTTGAACTCGAAGCGCGAGGCAAACACCATAAGCGGCAACGACAGCAGCATGACGCCCCAGGCGTAGACCGAGATCATGATGCCGGCCTGGGCCTCGGTGAGCGAGAACGACGCGGCAATATCAGTCAGAAGGCCAATGGGCATGAACTCCGACGTGTTGAATACGAACGCGCAACAGGCGAGCCCGATAATCGGGAGCCACTGCTTGAGTGAGATGCCATCTTGTCTTGCCTGAGTCATGTAGGAACCTCTCCGATTGTCCTGAGCGGTGGGCGATTATATAGCAACGGCCCCGCATCCGTCAGCAACAGATGCGGGGTCGCAATCAACTCAATACACAGGGGTTGCGCCGTCAATAAATAGCTAAGCCAACCCCAGCAATATGCCCGCCGAATGCACGACAAACGCCACGATCCAGGCGACCGTCACCTGAAACGCGAACACGGCAACGGCGTAGCGTCCGCCCAGCTCACTCTTGACGGCGCCGATTGCCGCTACGCAGGGCGGGTACAGCAGCGTAAAGACCAGGAACACGTAAGCGGTAAACGGCGAAAACATGGTCGACAGTGCCGCGGGCGAGGTCGTGCCCAAAAGCACCGTGAGGGTCGAAATGACGCTCTCCTTGGCGATAAGTCCGGTGACGAGCGCCGTCGAGGCGCGCCAGTCGCCGAAGCCGAGCGGGGCCAACACCGGCGCGATGATGCTACCCAGACCGGCAAGCAGACTCTGCGACTGATCGGCGACCACATTAAAGCGGATGTCGAACGTCTGCAGGAACCAGATGACCACCGTAGCGGCAAAGATAATGGTAAAGGCCTTGGTAATAAAGTCCTTGGCCTTATCCCATGCCAGCATCACCGTCGTCTTGACGCCTGGCAGGCGATAGTTGGGAAGCTCCATGATAAACGGTACCGGGTCGCCCTTAAATGCCGTGCGGTTGAGCACCAAAGCCGCGATGCAACCGACTGCAATGCCAATCAAATAGAGCGAGACCATGGCGGGAACTGTCGCCTGCGGGAAAAACGCCCCGCACAGCAGACCGTAGACCGGCAACTTGGCCGAGCAGCTCATGAACGGCGTGAGCATGACCGTCATCTTGCGGTCGTGCTCGGATGGGAGCGTACGGGTCGACATGATAGCCGGCACGGTGCAGCCAAAACCGACGAGCATGGGCACAAAGCTGCGGCCCGAAAGGCCAAAGCGACGCAGCACCTTATCCATAACAAAGGCCACGCGTGCCATGTATCCGGAGTCTTCCAGAATGGAAAGGAACAAAAAGAGCACGACGATAATCGGCAGGAAGGTCAGCACGCTGCCCACGCCCGTAAGCACGCCGTCGACAGCCAGTGAGCGCACCACGTCGTTGGTGCCGAACGCCTTGAGGCCCGCATCGGCCGAGGCGATGATGGCAGCGATGCCGTCCTCCATGAGCCCCTGCAACGCCGCGCCGATCACGCCAAACGTCAGCCAAAAGACGAGGCCCATGATCACCAGAAACGCCGGAATGGCTGTGTAGCGACCCGTCAGGATGCGGTCGATCTTGACGGAGCGCACGTGCTCGCGGCTCTCGTGCGGCTTGACGACGCAACGCCCGCACACGTCGCCGATAAAGCTAAAGCGCATATCGGCCAGCGCGGACAGGCGGTCGGTGCCGGCCTCGCCCTCCATCTGGGTAATGATGTGCTCGATGGCGTCGAGCTCGTTGCGATCCAGGTGAAGCGCCTCGGTTACCAGCTCGTCGCCCTCAACCAGCTTGGTCGCCGCAAAACGCACCGGAATATGCGCCGTCGCGGCATGGTCCTCGATAAGGTTGGCGATGCCGTGAATGCAGCGATGCAGCGCGCCGCCGTCTGGACCATCGGGCGCGCAGAAGTCCAGGCGACCGGGGCGCTCGCGGAACCGCGCCACGTGCAAGGCATGATCCACCAACTCGCCGATGCCCTCGTTGCGGGCAGCGCTAATGGGGACAACAGGCACGCCCAACAGGCTCTCGAGCAGGTTGACGTCCACGGCGCCGCCGTTGGCCGTCACCTCGTCCATCATGTTGAGCGCGATGACCATGGGGCGGTCGAGCTCCATAAGCTGCAGCGTCAGGTACAGGTTGCGTTCGATGTTGGTGGCGTCGATGATATCGATGATGGCGTCGGGGGTTTCGTCCAAGATGAATTGGCGGCTGACGATCTCTTCGCCCGTGTACGGTGACAGGGAGTAAATGCCGGGCAGGTCGGTAACGCTTGCCTCAGGATGGTTGCGGATGGTGCCGTCCTTGCGGTCGACCGTTACGCCGGGAAAGTTACCAACGTGCTGGTTGGAGCCCGTAAGCTGGTTGAACAGTGTGGTCTTACCGCAGTTTTGGTTGCCGGCGAGGGCAAAATGCAGCGGTGCGCCCTCGGGCACGGCCGTCTTGGCAGCACGAGGCGAATACGTCCCCTCGCCCAGTGCCGGGTGATCTGTCGTGCCGATTGCGGCGTTAGCGCGCGGACCCGTATCTGTATCGTGAACACCCACGAGCTCGATGCGAGCGGCATCGTCCTTGCGCAGCGTCAACTCGTAGCCACGCAGGCGAATCTCGAGCGGGTCGCCCATAGGAGCGTACTTCATCATGGTGACTTCGGTGCCCGGCGTTAGGCCCATGTCCAAAATATGCTGTCGGAGTGCCTGATCGTCCGATGCCACCGATGCGACAACGGCGTCCTTTCCAATCTCGAGTGTATCGAGCTTCACGCGCTCATCCTTTCGTTAGACGCGGTTAACCGTTTACCGGGGCTAACCAACTCGTAACGACAAATGATAGCGCTCTGGACTTTTTTATAAAGTCAAATACCGATGTTTACCTGCGCAAACTTTATGCGGTGCGCCCCGAAAGCTCTTTGCGCATACCGCTCAGCGAGATCGAAATGGAACCCGACCGCGCGGTAGCAGTGAGTCGATCACCCTCGACTGACCCCGTGCATGTAAAGGGCGCCTTGCCCATCAAGACGTGGGAGATAGTACCCGAGAGTTCAAAGAAATCGCCCTCAGCGCGGGCACTCGAGAGAGCGATATTGAGACCCCTGACGTTTAGTACTGCCCTGAGCACGCCGTTCACCCCATGTGAAAACGTCACCTCGCCGCGCTTGCTCCCCACCGGCGTCTGGGCCAAAACCACATACGTACCCTCAAGCATGGCTCCTCCTCTAAGCAGACTTTTTGAAACGGGCATCTAGTCTACTTTGCTGCGAGACGGCTTGCCCAGAAACCGCGAGTACACAATGACGTTCAATCAACAGATTGCTGCAAGGGGAACAAGCGTGCAAGGGGGACAGATTACTTTTGACACCATTTGCGCCAACGGACGGGATGCGGAGCGACGACCGTGCAGGTGGATTCCGGATCGTCGCTTCCTCCGTCCCCCAGCGAATCAAAACGAAGTTGCGGTGGAATAGTTCCTGTTTGATGCTTTAACCAGCAAAAACAGGAACTGTTTCACCGCAACTGCAAAAGCCCGCGCTGGCAACAAATGTCACCTGCGCGGGCTTGGCGGGCGTTCAAAAAGGCACGTTACAGAGACCCACATCAGTTATGGAATGCCGAGCAGCACCGATGCGCGATGCCCGCTGGCTTACCAAGCAACGAAGCTCGCCGTAGCCTTAGACAATCGGCGCAATACCGGCAAAGTGCAGATACAGCGAGATAACTGCCACGACAATGACCACTGCTGCGATCAGCTTGTCGTGCAGATGCGGAAGCACCTGCTTGCCGCGGCCGCGCTCGCCCAGAATATAGACGGGGATGGCTGGGGCAAAAAGGATCGTCGTGATCATGACGCCCTGAAGACCCGTCGACCACACAAGGAACAACGTGTAGATAAAACCGAGCGTACCGAAGAAGCGTGCCTTGCCAACGCTTGGCGCATGCGGCCCGTCCAGATGCTCGTTCTTCCAGCCGATCACCATGTAATAGGCAGCCGAACAGACATACGGAACTAAAATCGTGTTGACCGCGCAGCTATAGAAGAACTGGTAGGTGCTCGCCGCCACATACGAAACAATCAAGAAGAGCTGCGTGATGCCGGAGCTTACGAGAACCGTTACCACCGGGGCATCGTGCTTGTTCGTCTTAGCAAACGCCAGCGGGAAGGAGCCCTGACGCGCCGCCTCAAACGGCGTCTCGGATGCAATGATGACATAGCCCAGCATCGCACCGACCAGCGAGAGAATAACGCCAAGGTTTACGATGGCTGCACCAACCGGACCGATTGCGCACTCAAGAATTCCCGCCATGGAGGGCGTTGCAAGTTGTGCCATCTCCTCGCGCGGCATAATGCCGAGCGACAGCATCGAGATAATCAGATACAGCGTAAACACGGCTGCAAATCCAAGCGCCGTCGAACGACCGACGTCGCGCACATACTTTGCACGGCCCGAAATGACGACAGCGCCTTCGATACCCGTAAAGACCCAGACAAGGGCAATCATGGTCGAGACAACCTGCTCACCAAAACCGGGGCCAGCCGGCTCTCCCCAGAAGTTGTCCATAAAGATATCGACGTTGAACTTACCCAGGAGCACAATGCTCAGCACAAAAAGCCCCAGCGGCACCAGCTTCGCCAAGGTGACGATCGTGTTGATGCCGGCAGCTTCCTTAACGCCGCGAAGCACGAGAGCGGTTAGGAACCACAAAAACACGCTGGCGCAGACGATGGAAAGCATATTGTTGCCCGTACCGAACGCAGGGAAGAAATAGCCCAGCGCGCTAAACAGCAAGAGCGCAAAGCTCACATTGGAAAGACATGCGCTGATCCAGTAGCCCCAAGCGGAGTTGAATCCAACGTAATCGCCAAAACCGGCCGCAGCGTATGCATAGATGCCGCCAGTCAGGTCTGGACGAGCCTGAGATAAACCGTTGAATACCATCATCAGCGCAAAGACGCCAATGAAGCAAATTCCCCACGAAACGATAACCGCGCCGGTATTGGCTCCGCCTGCCGCCATATCGCCGGCAAGAGAAAAGATGCCGCCGCAAATGCTCGCAGTGATGACCATCATGGTCAGACGAAAGAGATCGAGGCCATTAGGGTCGATAATCTCTTCATTTTGAGCTTTAGAGGCCATTGTATGTGCACCCCCTTCATCATGTGATCGAACGAAAGATGGCCCGGACGTCCCGAATCGGGTGCCGGGCCATCGGTCAAGCGATCATCAGACTGTTACAGCTATCGCGTTAGAAGCGCAGCGACAGGCAAGAAAGGCCGCCGTCGACCTTGCGATACT
This sequence comes from Collinsella sp. AM13-34, assembly GCF_003473055.1. Lineage (NCBI taxonomy): Bacteria > Bacillati > Actinomycetota > Coriobacteriia > Coriobacteriales > Coriobacteriaceae > Collinsella > Collinsella sp. AM13-34. The sequence continues at coordinate 106,261 of NZ_QRLE01000008.1, forward strand.
CGGAGGTGTCGACGACGAGCGTCTTGTAGCCCAGATCCTGCACGGCCTTGAGCACGGTCGGATAGCCCTCGGCAACGATGACCGTACCGTTGACCCAGATGCAGTTGGCGCCGTAAGCCTCGTCCTCGGGCACGACGATCTTGTTGTACTGGGCAAAGTCGGGCTTATCGATGAACTCACCAGAGACGAGCATGTTGTTGTCCTCGATATAGTTGACGCCCGTCTTGAGGTGCAGGACCTCCTCCAGCGGAACCTCGGAACCCTCGAGGCCCCAGCCCTCGAGAATCTCGCAGAACTGGCGGATGCCCTCTTCGTTGGTGCGAGCGGAGCGACCGACGTAGAAATGGTCGCCGACCATCATGACGTCGCCGCCGTCGAGCGTGCCCGGAGAAACGATGTGCTTAACATGCTCGTCGTCAAAGAAGCGGCGGACGGCCGGCTCGATCTCATCCTTCTCGCCGTTGCGGCTATCGGCACCGGGGTTGGTAATGATGGCGCCGCAGCGAGTGATAACGGCCGGATCTTCGACGAAGCAGCTGTCGGGATACTGCTCGAGAGCCGGCAGCACCGACACGTCAACGCCGCACTGCTCGAGTGCGTGCTCGTAATCGTAATGCTCCTCGATAGCGCGCTCGTAGATGGGCTGGCCAAGCTCGGGAGCGCTCGTGATGCCATTGCTCAGGGACTTGCCGGGACGACGGATGATGACGTGGCTGAACTTGGTCATGATAATCCTCCTTGGATCTCATAGTACTGAGCGGACTTCCTTGCGTCCGCCTTCCTTCCGATGGCTTTATCTTAGGGTGTCTTTGCTGTTTTGTATATTGTATACAATCCTGAACGGTAGATATTTTTCGGTGAACGTATTTTTGCTTCCTAGGGTCAGGTAGCGTGATTTAGCTGGTCGTTCTATAATCAAATTAGCCTATTCAAACCAAACGTATTTAAATTTGAAAATATACAGTTAAGGTATATAAGCTCATGGAAACACTCAGAAGACCCTTGAAGGATCATGTATACGACTATATTTCGAGTCGCATAGACGCCGGCGAGCTTTCGGCCGGCGACCGTGTGAGCGAGCAAGCGATCTGCGATGCCATGGGCGTGTCGCGCACGCCGGTTCGCGAGGCGCTCATCCAGCTGGCAAGCGACGGCTATCTGGACAACCTCCCCCGCCGCGGATTCCGCGTCCGTGGGTTCGATCAGCAAAACGCCGTTGAAGTCTTTGAGATTATGGGGCCGCTCGACGGGCAGGCGGCATACCTTGCCTGCCCCCTCCTGACCGAAGAGGACATCATGCAGCTAAAGTTCTTGGTTGGATCCATGGACCTCGCGATCCAAGGCGGTCTTATCCGAAAGTACGACGACATTCAGCGGGACTTTCACCTTACGGACTTCAACCGCTGCGGCAACGACCGTCTGCGCGACATGATTTCGCAACTCGAGCGTTGCTTTATCAAACGCGATTACGAGACCGTCGATCAGGAGACGGCGTGCAAACTGCTGGGTATAGCCAATGCCGAGCATGCCCACATTCTTGAGCTGTTCGAAGCGCGGGATGCGGCGGCCGTGCGAGACTACATTCGCGATGTCCATTGGAACACGGAGAACGCCCAGTTCACCGTTTGGTAGGAAAGCAACAAGGGACGACATCGGTCTTAAACCTTGACGCCAGCACCGCCCAAACTGATCCATTTTCCTCCGTCCCCGAGGGATCAGCGACGCCCTTCTGGAAAGCGCATCCCACCATCCGGGCGAATTCCGGGATACCGTTTCCCGATGGGGCCTCTCGGGGAAATTGCGTCCCAGAATTCTGGCTCGAAACGGGATATGGTTTCCCAAACAGGCCTCTTGCGGAAAATGCATCCCGGAATCCCTGCCCGAAACGGGACGCGCTTTCCCAGTCGAGGCCCTACGGGAAACTGCATCCCGGAATCCGTGCCCAAACCGGGACGCAGTTTCCGGGCGGGGCATCAAAAACAAAGTTGCGGTGGAATAGTCCCTGCTTGGGCTGGTTGAGGGCTTAAATAGGAACTATTTCACCGCAAGTTATTGAGGGGATGTCCGTCCTCTTACAGATGGCGTTCCAAAAAGCGGAAAGCTAGGCGAATCCAGGGGCGGACGGAAACCTGCTTGTCCTCGTTGTCGACCGCGGTATTGGCGTTGCCGAGCGAAAGGCCGTGGCCACCCTGGTCAAAGACGTGCATCTCACATGCAACACCCTCCTCGGCCATGCGCTGCGCGAACGGGTAGACCTGCGCGACCGGCGCCGTCTTATCGTCCGAAACGCCCCACACAAAGGTCGGGGGCATCTGGCGCGAAACGTGCGTGGTAGGGCAAATGTCGGTCAGGTGCTCATCGGTCGCCTCGCCGCCCGTCACCATCGACAGATAGTCGTTGAGCAAATCGCGCCCTGTCTTGCCACCCGTCTTGGGCACGCGCAGGTCGATGCGCGGGTCGCGCGTCTGCATATCGCGCACATAGGCAAGGTCGAGCAACGGATAGCCCAGCACCACGGCGTCGGGACGAATATCCTCCGGACGAGCCCCGGCAAGGCCCGCGAAGGGTCCGGTCTTCCACTGCGTTGCCAACGAGGCGCAGATCATGCCGCCCGCCGAGAAACCCACGATGCACACGCGCTTGGGATCGACATGCCACTCGTCGGCGTTGGCGCGCACGGTAGCGACCATCTTGGCGAGGTCCGCCTGCGGGTGCGGAAAGCTCACGTCGCCCGTGGCGCTCGTCACATAGTTGAGCACAAAGGCCTGGTAGCCGCGGTCCAAAAACGCAAACGCCACCGGGTCCTGCTCGTGCGGAGCGATATGCGTAAACCCGCCTCCGCCGCAGATGATCACCGCGGGGCGGCGGCCATTGGGCTTGTCGGGCAGCGGCTCGGCACCCAGATACGTATACGTCGCCGGATAATCCTCGGTCGGCTCCTCGCCCCACAGCGCATGGTTCTCAATAATCATAGGTGCTCCCTCCGTGCGATTCGTGCGCACTCGTTTTTCGCACCTTAGCGTACCCCACTTGAGCCCGCGGCGCAGAAACACCCCCGCAATAAGTTGGCCTTCAACTGATATATCACAAAATCGCTGTTCAGAGGTATCGTTGGGCAGCGTAAAATAGGAGCGCTGACCGTGCTGGGAAACACGTACGAAACGTTTCCGGCAAACCACACGCGTGCAACATGCACGCCTGATACGTTGGAGGCATCTATGGGTCTGCTCGATTCGCTCAAGTCCACGTTCACTTCGTCGGGCGAGGCGTCCGTTCCGCCCGCAGCAAGCTTCGCCACCCGCGAAGGCGTCATCTACGCTCCCGTCAACGGCGTGCTCGTCAATCTGAGTGAGGTTCCCGACGAGACCATCGCCTCGGGCATGCTCGGCCAGGGCTACGGCATCGAGCCCATTACCGGCACCATTTACGCCCCCGCCAACGGTCGCATCGGCGCCACCACCGTCACCAACCACTCCATCGGCATGATCACCGAGGACGGCCTGCGCGTGTTCATCCATGTTGGCCTGGGCACCGTGGAAATGAACGGCAAGGGTTTTGCCCGCTTTGTCGAGATGGGCGACACGGTCAAGGCCGGCCAGCCGCTCATCAGCTTCGACCGCGACGCTATCAAGGCCGCCGGTCACGAGGACATCGTGACCGTCATCATCTCTGAGCTCGACCGCCTCAAGAGCATCGACCACGTCGGCGAGTCCGGAACGCTTATCGGCGGCAACCCGCTCGTCAAGCTGGGCGACCCGCTGCTGGTAGCCAAGACCAAGTAGCCAGGCCCCGCGCCACACAGCCAAAAGGCAACACGAAAAGCGCCCACGAGCATTTGCCGTGGGCGCTTTTCGTTTGAAAAACCATCCCGCCAATGCCTTATCTGTATAGCCCAAATGAGCCGAGCTGCTAGAATATCGAACTGTATGGATAACTATCATTCAACCGTTATGGGAGGATACGTGAACCGCACCAAAATCGCGCAGCTTTACGCCGATGCCGAGTCGCTTGGCGGCCAGACCGTCACCGTCGCCGGCTGGGTCAAGTCCATCCGCGACATGAAGAACTTTGGCTTTGTTACGCTCAACGACGGCAGCTGCTTCCGCGACCTGCAGGTCGTCATGAACCGCGAGGCACTCGACAACTACGACGAGATCGCCCATCAAAACGTCTCGGCCGCACTCATTTGCACCGGCACCGTCAAGCTGACCCCCGATGCGCCCCAGCCCTTCGAGCTTTCTGCCACCTCCATCGAGGTCGAGGGCACGAGTGCCCCGGATTACCCGCTGCAGAAGAAGCGCGCAACCGTCGAGTTCCTGCGCACCCAGCAGCACCTGCGCCCGCGCACCAACCTGTTCCGCGCCGTGTTCCGCATCCGCTCTGTCGCGGCTGCCGCTATCCACCGCTTCTTCCAGGAGCAGGGCTTTGTCTACGTCAACACCCCCATCATCACCACGAGTGACTGCGAGGGCGCCGGCGAGATGTTCCGCGTGACCACGCTCGATCCCAAAAACCCGCCCCTCACCGAGTCCGGCGAGGTCGACTGGAGCCAGGACTTCTTTGGCAAGCATGCGAGCCTCACCGTTTCCGGACAGCTCAATGCCGAAAACTTTGCCATGGCCTTTGGCGACGTGTACACCTTTGGCCCCACCTTCCGTGCCGAAAACTCCAACACCACGCGCCATGCCGCCGAGTTTTGGATGATCGAGCCCGAGATGGCCTTCGCCGACCTCAACGACTACATGGACAACGCCGAGGCCATGCTCAAGTATGTCCTCAAGGACGTCATGGCAACCTGCCCCGACGAGCTCAATATGCTCAACAAGTTTGTGGACAAGGGTCTGCTTGAGCGCCTGGACCATGTCGCCAACTCCGACTTTGCCCGTGTCACCTACACCGAGGCCGTCGAGATCCTGGAGCAGGCCGTCGCCGCCGGTCACAAGTTTGACTATCCCGTGAGCTGGGGCATCGACCTGCAAACCGAGCACGAGCGTTTCCTGACCGAGGAGCACTTTAAGCGCCCGACCTTCGTAACCGACTACCCGGCCGAGATCAAGGCGTTCTACATGCGCATGAACGAGGACGGCAAGACCGTCGCCGCTGCCGACTGCCTGGTTCCCGGCATCGGCGAGATCATCGGCGGCTCCCAGCGCGAGGAGCGCCTGGATCTGCTCGAGGCCCGCATCAAGGACCTGGGCATGAATCCCGAGCAGTACAAGTACTACCTTGACCTGCGCCGCTACGGTTCCTGCAAGCACGCCGGCTACGGCTTGGGCTTCGAGCGCTTGGTCATGTATCTGACCGGCGTGGGCAACATCCGCGACGTCCTGCCGCACCCGCGCACCGTGGGCAACGCCGACTTCTAATCGTCGGACGCTAGCTCGCGTCGCCACACGCCAACGCTCATCGCACAAGCGCCTCTCGACATCGGTCGAGAGGCGCTTTTTTTCAACAGCACCCGTCAAGCTTTTGGCAAGTTTTTGGTCAGTTGAGCAGGGCTGTTGAAAACTCGACCCGCCGTTTGCCGACGACTACCGACCGCCCAGAGCGCCCTGCGCCCCTGGGAAAGCCCCACGTCCTAGGCTCCATACCGTCGCCACCCAAAACGGAAAGGACGTGGGCACCATGACCGAAGCCGCTGTTGAAACCTACGACACCACGACTAGAGGCGCCGCCTCGATGGCAGCCTATCGCGCCGTTCGCATCCTGCAACTATTAAGCGAAAACACCGGCGAGGACAAGGCCATGCTTTCCGATGAGTTGATCCGGCGCCTCGCCCATCCCGACGACCCCGCCCGCATGCCCATCTCGGCGGCGCGGCGCAGTATCTACACCGCCATCTCTGCGCTTCGCCATGCCGGATACGAAATTGAGTACAAACGCGGCGTGGGCTACAAACTTCTTACCCGCCCGCTCACCGATGAAGAGATCATCCGGCTCCACGGCATGGTCATGCGCAACCGCTCCACGCCCATCGCCATTCGAAAGAGCATGGCGCAGCACCTGGTCGCCATGGCGAGTGCCGACGTTCGCGGCTACCTCGATGCACCCGAGCCTGCTCCAAGCGCAGGCGACAAATCCACCAAGGCCACACGCACGCCCGTCAAGCGCATCGATGCCTGCGAGCTCATCGAGCAGGCCATCGACCACGGAACCACGGTGAGTTTTGATATTTCGAGTGTCACGGCACGCGGAGAGGTCGAAGTGGCGCGGATGACACTCCGGCCCTTTGCCATCAAGCAACGAGACGGCATCTCGTATTTGCTGGGAACGGTCTATGACGCGCGAGGCGCCGACGACACGCTGCGTACCGTTGAGATCGGCCGCATGAGAAACGTCACCACACGTCTCCTCGACGGCAAGAAGCTCTTCGCCGCCCTGGACGAGGACGACGCCTCCTCCGCCGCATAAGGCCCTCCGCCGCCCATTCGACTACCCGTACCGCCCATCCGATTCTGTATTAAAAAACCCGCCAGGCTGTTGTAAAAATGGACATCAGCGCTACTATAGTTCCACTTGCACTTTGTCCCAGTGCAGTGTTTCCAGCCATTTTTATACTGGGGGTAATGATATGAAGGACATCACCATCAGCCGCAGGAGCCTTCTGGTCTCCGCCGGCCTGCTCGCGCTCGCCCCGCTCGCCGGATGCGGCGGCAACTCTGGTTCCGGCTCCGCTGCCGCCGGTTCCGACTACACCGTCGGCGTTCTACAGCTCACCGAACACTCCGCACTCGACGCCGCCAACGACGGCTTTGTCAAGGCCATCAAGAAGAGCGGTCTCAAGGTCAAGATCGACCAGAAAAATGCCCAGAACGACCAGTCCACGTGTAAGTCCATCGCCGACAAGTTTGTGGGCGACAACGTCGACCTGATCTACGCCATCGCCACGCCTGCCGCGCAGGCCGCCGCCGGCGCCACGGCCGATATCCCCATCGTGGGCTGCGCCATCACCGACTACGCCGCCTCCGGCCTGGTCCAGGACAACGACAGGCCCGGCACCAACGTCACCGGTGCCTCCGACCTCACCCCGGTCGCCGAGCAGCTCGAGATGATGCAGAAGGTCCTGCCCGATGTAAAGAAGGTCGGTCTGCTCTACTGCACCGCCGAGTCCAACTCCGACGTCCAAATCAAGGCCGCCAAGAAGGAACTCGGCAAGCTGGGCCTGGAGTACACCGACTTCACCGTCTCGAGCTCCAACGAGATCCAGTCCGTCGTCGAGTCCGCCGTGGGCAAGGTCGACGCGCTCTACTCCCCCACCGACAACACCATCGCCGCGGGCGCTTCGCAGGTGGGCCAGATCTGCAAGGAAAACAAGCTTCCCTACGTGACTGGCGAGGAGGGCATGTGCATGGCCGGTGGCCTGTTCACCCTCTCCATCAACTACGAGGATCTGGGCTACGCCGCGGGCGAGATGGCCGTCAAGATCCTGAAGGGCGAGGCCAAGCCCGAGGATATGCCGATCAAGCACCTCTCGAGCAAGGACCTGGTCGTCGTCAAGAACGACGAGATGGCCGAGGCTCTGGGCATCGACCTTTCCGCTCTGGACGAGTAACGGCATGCGCGGCGATGTGCCTAGGGCCCATACTCGCGCCGTTGCCGTGTTTTTCAATATCTGAGCCACAGGGGCGAACGCCAAAGACCGGCGTTCGCCCTGCTTGTTACGGATGAGACAAAACATCCGGCCACAGCTCTTTCATGCATTGTTACCGCTATCATGGTGACTCACGTGTCCACCCTATCCTAGGAGGTATGAAGCATGCTCATTGCATTGCAGGGCGCCGTTTCGCAGGGCGTCCTCTGGGGCATTATGGTGCTTGGTGTGTTTATCACGTTCCGCCTGCTCGACATCCCCGATATGACCTGCGACGGCAGCTTTGCCCTCGGCGGCTGTGTCTGCGCCGTACTCATCGTCAACAATAACGTCGACCCGCTGCTCGCCGTGCTTGCCGGCATGTGCGCCGGTGCCATCGCCGGTGCCGTCACGGGCATTTTGACCACCGTCTTTGAGATCCCCGCAATCCTTGCCGGAATCCTAACGCAGATCAGCCTGTGGTCCATCAACCTGCGCATCATGGGCAAGTCCAACACGCCCATCCTCGCCAAGGGCACCATCTTCTCGTCCGTCAGCAACATGACCGGCCTGCCGCAGTCCACCGTTGCCATTATCTTGGGCATCTTGCTCGCCGTGGCTATCGTTGCCATCCTGTATTGGTTCTTTGGCACCGAGATCGGCTCGGCACTGCGCGCTACCGGCAACAACGAGTACATGATCCGCGCCCTGGGCGTCAACACCAACTCCACCAAGATGATCGCCCTCGTGCTCTCCAACGCCCTCATCGGCCTCTCTGGCGCGCTTATCTGCCAGAGCCAAAAGTATGCCGACATTGGCATGGGTACCGGCGCCATCGTTATCGGTCTTGCCGCTATTGTTATCGGCGAGGTGCTCGGCCGCCTGCTGCCCGGCGGTCTCACGCAGTTTAGCGTCCGTCTTGCCTCCGCCGTCTTTGGCTCCGTGGTGTACTTCCTCATCCGCGCCATCGTGCTGCAGTTGGGCATGGACGCCAACGACATGAAGCTGCTCTCCGCCGTGATCGTCGCCGTGGCCCTGTGCGTGCCCGTGGTTTGGGAGCGCTACAAGCTCCGCAGCTCCTATACGAGGGGAGATGAGGCAGATGCTTAAGCTCTCGCACGTCAAGAAGACCTTTAACAAGGGCACCGTCACCGAGAAGCGCGCGCTTACCGGCGTCGACCTTACCCTCAATGATGGCGACTTTGTAACCGTGATCGGCGGCAACGGCGCCGGCAAGTCCACGCTGCTCAATATGATCGCCGGCGTGTATCCGCTCGATTCGGGTGTCATCGAGCTCGACGGCACCGACATCTCGCGCCTGAGCGAGTCGCAGCGCGCAAAGTACCTGGGCCGCGTGTTCCAGGACCCCATGCGCGGCACCGCAGCCGACATGCAGATCGCCGAGAACCTGGCCCTCGCCAAGCGCCGTGGCCAACGTCGCGGTCTTTCGTGGGGCGTCACCAAGGCCGAGAAGGACGAGTACGTTGAGTTGCTCAAGCGCTTGGACCTTGGTCTGGACACGCGCCTCAACGCCAAGGTCGGCCTGCTCTCGGGCGGGCAGCGCCAGGCACTCACCCTGCTGATGGCCACGCTCACCAAGCCGCGCCTGCTGCTGCTCGACGAGCACACCGCGGCCCTCGACCCCAAGACGGCCTCTAAGGTGCTCAATCTGACCGAGGAGATTGTCGACGAGAACCACCTGACCACGCTCATGGTCACGCACAACATGAATGACGCCATCCGTCTGGGCAACCGCCTGATCATGATGCACGAGGGCCACGTGATCTACGACGTGGCAGGCGACGAAAAGAAGTCGCTCACCGTGGCCGACCTGCTGCAGAAGTTCGAGGAGGTCTCGGGCGGCGAGCTCGCCAACGACCGCATGCTGCTGAGCTAAAACCTGCCAAAAAGAGACAGATTTATTTTGGTAGGTTTTACCTGCGCAAACGTTAAAACCGCCGCAAAGGGACAGACACCTTTGCGGCGGTTTTCGCATATTATGTCGATAATCCAGCATCAGCAGGGACCACTGGTTAAGAACTAAGGAAACTGCCATGAGAAGACCTCTTCCCCGTCTTGCCTGACCGCCGCACTCCTTGCCGGCGTGCTCGCCGGCGCCCCAGCTTACGTCACCGCGGCCACCCTATCTCAAGTTATCGGCGCGTCCGATGTGATCGAACGGGCTTCTTGGTGGGTATCATGGTTGGATGATCATGAGGAGGTTTCCCTACATGGAATTGTTTGAGCCAATTCTTCATTTCTTTGCACAACGATGGGTCCACAACATCATCTGGGCCGGTATCTTGGCCATCGGCACCGCCGTTGCCGCCAAAATCGCGTCCAAGACCCTGCACCACCTGCTTAACCGCGATGATAACCCGCTCCCAGCATCGAGCATCTTCATCAACATCGCGCGCGCCGTCATCTGGATGATCGGCGGCAGCTTTATCCTCGACAACTGTTTTGGCATTAATGCAAACGCCCTCGTCGCCGCTCTTGGCGTCGGCGGCATCGCCATCTCGCTCGGCTTTCAGGACACGCTGTCGAACCTTATCGGCGGTATGCAGGTGACCTTTATGGGCATTATCAAACCCGGCGACAATATCGAGGTCGGCGGCGTGTCGGGCGTGGTCCAAGACATCACCTGGCGCCACACGACCATCGAGGACGCCTGCGGGCAGACCATCATTGTGCCCAACTCCAACATCTCCAAGAACACGCTCGTACATCTGATGCCCTTTGGGCGCGTGGCCGTGCCCGTTGCCGTAAAGGACACGTCTAAGTGGGCTTCCCTTGACGCGCTGGCAGACGAGCTCACGAGCGCAACCAAAACGGCCGTCTCGCCCATCTCTGGCTTTGACAAGGAGCCGTACGTGCTCTTTAGCGAGATTGGCGACTTTGGCATTAAGGGCAAAATTATCTTTATCGTCAGCGACGATAGCACCACTTTTACGGCAGCCGACGCCTGCATTCGTGCCATCGCCCCCATCATCGCCTAAACCACCACAAAGGGGACAGTGAACTGCGCCCCGAAACTT